>CAMNJD010000001.1 GCA_946540705.1 uncultured Ruminococcus sp.
GATACCGGTGCAGGAAAAACCACGATTTTTGACGCAATCTCGTTTGCACTGTACGGTGAGGCAAGCGGCGGCAGGGACAGACGTTCCTCCAAGAGCTTCCGCTCGGACTATGCCTCACCGGAAACAGCGACCTATGTTGAGCTGACCTTTTCGCATCGCGGAGAGCTGTTCACAGTGCGCCGGAATCCGGAATATATGCGTGCTGCCCGCCGCGGGAGCGGACTGACAAAAGAGGCCGCCGCAGTTTCGCTGCTCCGGCACAGCGACGGCGCCCTTGAGGATTCGCAGGATCTTGCCAATGCCGCGATCAGGGAGCTGATCGGGCTGGACCGGGAGCAGTTTGCGCAGACGGTCATGATCGCACAGGGCGATTTCCTGAAAATTCTCAATGCCAAATCCAAGGATCGGCGTGAGCTGTTCCAGAAGCTCTTTGCAACGGTGAAATATGCGCGCTTTCAGGAATTGCTGAAGGATGCGCATACTGCGGCAAAGCGCCGGCAGGATGACATTGACCTCGCGATCAGGCAGACAGCAGCAGTCATTCAGTCTGACCCGACAGATGACGGTGCGGAGATCTTCCTTGCACTGCGCGAGGAAGCGTCGCTTGCAGAAAAAGCCGTTCCGTTTCTGCGAACGCTTTGCAGCAGGGATGCAGAAGCACTTTCCGGGCAGCTTGCAGAGATCGAACGGAATGACGCTGCATTGCAGGCGAAGATCAAAGAGGCGGAATTTGCAAAGCAGCAGAATATGCTGCTGCGGGATATGCTGCTCGCCCAAAAACAGGAGGCGGAGCTTCAGGCAAAGGAACCGGAGATCGCGCTGCTTCGGGAGCGGCTGCATGCAGCGGATTCAGCCGCGGAGCTTCAGGCTTTTTATCATGCAATGCAGAATGCAGAGCGCATGCTGCAAACCTCCGAGGCGGCATTTGCTGCACAGCAGGCAGAATTGCCCGCACTGACGGAATCAGAACGCATGGCGGAGGAACAGTTCCGGGCAGCGGAGGAGCAGGCGGCGCAGATCCCGGAGCTGACGCAGAGACAGCAGAATGCGGAGAACGCACTGAAGGCGGCCGAACAGTCCGTCAAGCTGCGCGATTCATACAGCAAGGCCGCAGAATATGAGCAGTCGCTCCTGCTCAGGCTCGAGGCCGCTGCACAGGCGCAGGAACAGTGCATGAAAGCCTATCTGGACGGTCAGGCCGGACGGCTGGCCGCAAAACTGGAGGCAGACCGTCCGTGTCCGGTCTGCGGATCGCTGACACACCCGTCACCGGCGGTCATGCAGGCGCATACGCCGACGGAAAAGGAGCTGGAGGCTGCCGCAAAGGCGCAGTCCGATGCGATCGCTGCCTACGAAAAGCAAAAGCAGTTTACAGCAGAGCGCAGACGGGAGCTGGATGATTTGTCCGCGCAGATCCGCGCACTGATCGGCGACCGGATCCCGGACGCTGAAATGCTCCGTGCGGATGCGGCCGCGCTCAGAAAACAGATCCGTGATCTTCAGACTGCGCTGACACAGGCGCAGACGCAGCGCGAAAAGGCTGTGCGCGACCTTGCCGCGAAGCAGGCTGCATGCAGCGTTGCAGAGAAAAACGCGGCGTCGAACCGGAAGGAGCTCGTACAGGCGGCTGAGCTGTATCACAGTAAGCTGGCCGCATCCGATTTTGCGGATGAGACATTGTTTCTGGCTTCCGTTCTGCTGCAGGAGCAGCGCATGAAGCTCCGCAGACAGATTCAGGATTACGATGCTGATTGCAGCCGGCTGAGCGGCAGACTGGCAAATCTCCGGCGGCAGTGTACGATTGATGCGGAGCTTCCGCTGACAGCGCTGACACAGGAGATCACTGCGCTGAAAAATGAACAGCAGCGGATGCAGAGCCGATCGCGGGAGCAGACTGCCCGCGCCGACCGTAATGCACGGGCTCTGGCACAGCTTGAGCCGCTGAGCCGGCAGCGGCGCGAGGCCGAGCAGTATTATGCCGATGTCCGTGACCTCTATCAGACCGTCGGCGGACAGCAGACCGGGCAGGCCAAGCTCAGCTTCGAGGCATATGTGCAGCAGTTCTATTTCAAGCGTGTGACGGCTGCGGCAAATCAGCGTTTGCGGGTGCTTACAAATGACCTCTATGCGCTGCGCTGCCGGAAAGAGGCGGGTTCTCTGCGCGGTCAGACCGGTCTTGACCTGGAGGTCTATGACAGCAATACCGGCCTGTGGCGTGATGTTTCAACGCTCTCCGGCGGCGAATCGTTTTTGGCATCACTGGCACTGGCACTCGGGCTTTCGGATGTGGTTCAGGCGCAGAGCGGCGGTATCGCTCTGGATGCCATGTTCATTGATGAGGGCTTCGGTACGCTGGATGACCAGACGCTCCGTCAGGCAATGCAAATGCTTGCAAAGCTCGCGGACGGCACACGCCTGATCGGTGTGATCTCGCATGTCAATGAGCTGAAGGATGCGATCCCGGCGCAGATCAGAATTACCAAGGATTATACAGGGAGCAGGCTTTCGCTGCATGTCTGAGCGGAAATTTATGGGGATGTATTTTTTTAGGTGGTCGGGAAAATAAGGTTAAAACAAATAGCTTTAATTTCGCCCATATGAAAAGTTTCGCTCAAGCCTTTTCAAAGGCTTGCGGGTCGAGGTGAGTTTGCAGTGCAAACTCATAGCGAAGCAGGCGAGAGCCCTCGTCGCTCTCCGCAGAGAGCGAAATTCCCCAGCGTTCTATAAGGGGAAGATTGGGGCTNTTGGGAAAGTACCCCGTAGGGCTGCTTTCCCCATTCAAAATAGCATCGCGAAGCGATACCTTAATTCTATTTAACCGTTCTAAACCACCTTTTTTGTGCGAGAATCCACCCAAATCTTTATTAGCCCAAAAAGAGAAAAGCGGCGGCGCGTTTGTGACAACTCCAAGGCTAATTGAGCGAAGTCACGCCCCCGCCGCCGCATTCCTGCGGCGTTTCCCGCGCATTATTTCCGCTTACCCTTCTTTTTCTTCGTATCTGCGGATTTTTTCGTATTGGCCTTTTCTGCCTCCGGTTTATTTTTGACCGGCACTGCCTTCTCTGCGGATGCTTTCTCCGCCGGTCTGACCGGCTCGGGCGCATTTCCCTCCAGCGGATCCCCCGCCAGAACACCGAGCAGTACCCAGAACACCGGCGCGACCGTCAGCACGGATATACCGACAAATGCCGTGCAGCAATAGAGCAGAACTGCCGCTCCCGCACCGGTCAGCATCCAGCCCGGCATCCGCTTCCGCTGCCGCCATGCCAGCACAAAGCTGACCGCGAGCAGCACGATATGCAGCAGCAGCGCCGGAATGCCGCGTGTCGCCGCAATATAGAGATAGTCGTTATACGGCCGGTCTACGAGGTTTGCATGATCGGCAGGCGACATGCTGTGATGAAGCTGCGTGAAATAGAAATTATCCGGGCCGACACCGAGCAGCGGGTCGATTTTGATCGCCTCCCAGCCTGCTTTTCGCGCATAGCGCAGTGCCGAGGCTGCATCATAAACATTGAACACATCATCCCTGCGGACATACGGTCCGGCCGTGCTGAGGCGGTAGAAGCCGTCATCCCAGATCACATTGCCGTCATAAAGTGCCCAGAACGATTTGCCCTGTGTGGATTCGTTCAGTTCGGGGAAGGTGAAGCCGTTTGGCAGCTCCGCCTCCGCCGCGTCAGTCTCCCATGCGTTGACGGTGAGGCCGTCCTCGGGCTGCCGGACCGTTGTTTTATCCGGACGGTAGTAGGTGTGGTTGAGTGCGGGTGTCACGAACACCCAGCCGAATGAAAGTGCGGCTGCGGCGACTGTGACCGGCACAGCGATCTTTCCGCCCCTGAGCGACCCGCGCCTGCCGATCAGGATGCCGAGCATCAGCAGAATCGCACCGCAGCCGGCAATCAGGCCGGCGACCGTCTGCGTCTTGAACAAAATCAGCATGGACAGTGCCGCACAGACCGTGCCGTGAACACGGATCTTTTTTGATTCTGCAAGCAGCATCGCCGGAATCGCGATCGCCAGCATCATGCCCAGCAGCATTGCAAAGGTGACAGGATTGTCGGTCAGACCCGCAGGCAGGCGGATATTCCAGATCAGCATCGGCTCAGCATTGCGGTAGGCATTGAGCCCCTTGTTCGGATTGAGGTAATCGAGGAACGGCAGCGCCTGCAAAATGCCCCAGATGCACTGCACAATGCCGAATTTCATCAGCCCGCAGAGCAGCATTTCCTGATTTTCCTTCCGGCGGAGCATCGTGCCGAGGAAGAACATTGCGGCATACATCAGCAGGGCGATCCAGCCCTCATCGCGGCCGTCCTGTCCGAACACTGCGGTCGAATAGTCATAGGCCAGCATCATTGAAATGATGCCGAGGAACAGCGATACGCCGGTGATGCCGTAGAGGATCGCGGTACCCTTTGTCCACTGCTGCCGCATCAGCCCGACAACAGTGAAGATCAGCGCAAGCACGCCGCCGATCGAAAAGATCGTTGCGACACTGCGCAGTCCCACGAGGATCAGCGCGAAGAATGCGCCGATGCCGCCGCCGTGAACCGTATCGTTCAGCGCCGTATTTGCGGCATTTGTGACCTGATTGATGCCCTCTGCCGCCGCAGTCGCCCAGAGGACAATCAGCAGCAGCTTTGCGCAGAATTTCCGGTACCAGTCCAGATCCATATTCAGGATAAAGTTGGATTTTTCAGTTGTTCCGAAGATCGTTTTTGCCATAGCACTCACTCTTTTACAGCGATGCGCATGACTCTCTTTCCGGAATCATGCGCATCTGATTGTTTTTTACGATTTTACTTTGCGACATCGACTGCGCGGCTCTCACGGATGAGGTTGACCTTGATCTGACCGGGATATTCCATGTCATTTTCGATCTGCTGTGCGATCTCGCGGGCGACCAGCACCATGCGCTCGTCGTCGATGACCTCCGGCTTGACCATGATGCGGACCTCACGGCCTGCCTGCATGGCATAGCACTTCTCCACGCCCTCATAGGACATGCAGATCTCCTCGAGCTTCTGGAGGCGCTTGATGTAGCTTTCGAGGTTCTCGCTGCGGGCGCCGGGTCTTGCGGCAGAGATCGCGTCTGCGGCCTGAACGATGCAGGCGATCGCGGTACGCGGCTCAACGTCATTGTGGTGCGCTTCAACAGCATGGATGACCTCAGCGGGTTCCTTATACTTGCGGCAGACGTCCACGCCGATCGCGACATGCGAGCCCTCGATCTCGGCGGTCAGCGCCTTGCCGATATCATGCAGCAGGCCGGCGCGTCTTGCCATATTGGCATCGACACCGAGCTCTGCGGCGAGGATGCCGGAAAGCGTTGCGACCTCGATGCTGTGGTTCAGCACATTCTGTCTGTAGCTGGTACGGAAGGTCAGTCTGCCCAGCAGCTTGACCAGCTCCGGATTGAGGCCGTGAACATTGGTTTCGAGGACAGCTCTTTCGCCCTCCTGCTTGATGCGCTTCTCGACCTCTCTGCGCGCCTTATCGACCTTTTCCTCGATGCTTGCGGGATGAATTCTGCCGTCCACGATGAGCTTTTCAAGCGCAATACGGGCGACCTCGCGGCGAACGGGGTCAAAGCACGAAAGGGTGATCGCCTCGGGGGTATCGTCGATGATGAGATCGACGCCTGTCAGGGACTCGATCGAGCGGATATTTCTGCCCTCGCGTCCGATGATGCGGCCCTTCATTTCGTCATTGGGCAGCGGGACGACGGAAACCGCGACCTCAGAGACCTGCTCTGCGGCGCATTTCGCGATCGCCATTGAAATGTGGCTGCGTGCGATGTCATCGCAGGTAGATTTGATCTGCTGCTCATACGCACTGACCTTGACTGCCTTTTCGTGAACAAGGTCTGCGTCGAGCTGCTTCAGCAGATAATCCTTTGCCTGATCCTTGGTGAATTCGGAGATCCGTTCAAGAATATCGAGCTCGGAGCGTTTGATCCGCTCGATCTCCTCGGTACCGGCCTTTTTGATTTCCTCTGCTTCCGCGAGGCGCTCATCCGCTGCATGGAGCTTATTCTGGAGCTGCTCCTCGCGGCGTTCAAAATGCTCGGTTTTCTTGTCGAGGGATTCTTCCTTCTGCTGGATTCTGCGTTCCTGCCGGCTCATTTCGGAGCGGCGGTCCTTGATCTCCTTTTCTGCTTCGGTTCGCAGCTTGAAGATCTCGTCCTTCGCCTCAACGAGCGCGGCTTTTTTCTTGTCCTCTGCCTCTCTGGAAGCAGAGCTGCGGATACGTTCCGCTTCCTTTTCGGCGCTTCCGATCGCAGCCTCCGCCTCGCGCTTGCGCTGCTCGATACCCTTCGAGACACCGCGGGCTTCGGCCTGCTCGACCTGCTGAGCGACATCGCGCTTTGCCTTGGATGAGCCGATCGCCGCACCGACTGCGGCACCGGCAAGCAGCGCGACAAGGATCAGCACGACAGAGGCAGGCGTCGGGATCGCCAGCATCATTGCCATGAATGCCATACCTGTGTTATCCTCCTAACATCATCAGAATAAATGGGGAAATGCCCTTTGTATATCATCTGATTCTGCGGCTGGAAACACGCCGTTTGATGATTCTTTCTTTGCAATTTTCAAGGTGGGAATCAACGGGAAAGCCGCATCGCCCCTGAAAGGCGGTGCTGCGCTGCATAAATTCAGAAATAACCGTTTCCCATATAACAGCCGGAGCGGAATCCACACCCCTATCCGGCAAAAAAAGGAGATCAACAGCGGCATCTGCCGCAAAACACCATCGGAAGCAGGACAATACAGAAATAGCCCCCGGCTTCCGGTGCAATGCAATAATACACAAATATAGTATACTATATTTTCGCACGAAAGTCAAGGACTATTTCATATTTTCCGGATTTGCCCCGCGGGTTTATCCGGTCACGGTGACGGTGCCGGGGCTGAATTTCACGGGATAGCACGGCGAATTGCCCAGCCCCGTATCTTTTACGATGAGTGCATTGACCGTCCGGAAGGAGATCACGGTCCCGGGCGGCATATCCGCCGGAACGGTGAACCGGATCTCCAGGAGCAGTGTGCCTGCGGGGATCGTCGGCTTGGCAAGGCCGGCATAAACCAGACTCAGCGACCCGCCGTCGGCATTGCAGTTGATCGGTGAGGCCGTGTACGCATCCAGCTCCGTTCTCGCTTCACATACCGGAGGCGCTGCATCGTTTGAGGCGCTCGCATCCAGATTGAACTGGATGCCGGATGAGGTAAACGCATCCGCATTGACCATCCGCAGCGTGACGGTCTCGCCGGGCTTTGCCGTACAGCCGGGCATGACAATCCGGATCGCGCCCGGAACGCCCTCCGGCACTGTGGTCATCACATCGGTCATTTCGGTGGTTGTTTCGGCCGTGGCCGTTGTTGTTTCCGATGCGGTTGTCGATGTTGCTGTCGATGTTGCTGTCGAGCCGGTGCCCGATGCGGAGGCTTCTGCCGTCCGCGGGCTGTCCGCGGCATCTGTCTGCGCTGCCGTCAAAGCGGTCGCTGTCTGTTCGGGAGCAGGCGTTTCAGCCGCCGTCACGGTCTGTGCTGTGCTGAGAGTCGTGACAGTCTGCGGCAATGCGGCCGTATCGGTGACGGGCTGTGTTGTTTCGGTCGCGGTGCTGCTGACCGTGACCTCCGCGATATCGTTCTCCGTGCGGCTGGTCGGCTCCTGCACGGGTTCGGTCTTCTGCACGCTCCGCAGAAACAGGAATCCGCCGCCGACCGCCAGCATCAGGCATGCGGCCAGCGGGACGAACCGCAGCCATAAAAGGCCGGACTTTTTCGGTACCGGCGGCACCGGTTCAGCCGTTTCAGGCTCGGGCTCTGAGGCGATGCGCTGCATAA
>CAMNJD010000002.1 GCA_946540705.1 uncultured Ruminococcus sp.
CATCGCGGTATAAACAGTCGAAGCGCAGCGTTTATTCTCATTGCCGTCACCGCCCACCGAATATACCTTGTCACTCAGGAACATGTCAGAGCCGTCCTCGTTGATATAGACCTTCAGGTCGTTTGCGGTTGCCGGGAATGCATATCCCTCTGCGGGGAGCATATACACATCAAGCAGGTACTCGGTATCTGCCTCGAATACATCATCTTCGGTCATAATGTCTTTGGTCGTTCTGTTGATCCACTGAACAGCAGTGACCGTGACCTTGTCTGCGGGCTCAACGGTGCATTCAAGGTCAGGATGCATGCCGATCACCGGGAGCTTCAGATTTTTGACGGTGACCTTGTNCAACCGTTTCCGGCTCCGGCTTGTAGTATTTGCGGATCGTATACTGTCCCTCTTTCGTGGAGGAATTGACCTCGTCCGCAACAAAATCGCTGCCCTCGCCGTTGATATAGGCGTCCATGCCTGCGGGCGTGCTCGGGAGGGTGTAGCCGTCCTTTGCGCGTATCCAGACGCGGAAGCAGTATTCCTTTCCGATGGCAAAGACGGAATCCTCGGTCAGGTAGTCGCCGGTATCGGTATCCCACCAATCGACCTGCATGAGCTCGACCTGCTCCTCCGGCAAAACCCGGATGCCGTTTATCGTCGGATGTCCGCCGGCTGCCGGCTCCTCCACATCCATGACCGTGACGCGGGCAACAGTCGGTGTGCCCTCGGTCTTGGGGAAGGTATAGGTCAGGATCAGGTGCGTCTCGCTGGATTCGATCAGCCCTGCCGCCTCGGAGTTGACGCGGGCAGTGATCGCCGCTGCCGACGGGAAGACACAGCCGTCAACGGCAGTCAGGTGCACGGATACCCGGTATTCCACGCCGCTCTGAAATGTCTCATCGCTGCCGAGATATCTGCCGTTTGTTACATCATACCACTCCACCTGTGCAGGGCGCTCTGTGTCGATGTAATACTTGTCCGGGCTGCCGACGGCGATGCCGTCATACTGCGGCTTTCCGCCTGCGGCCGGTGCCGCAATGCCGGCGGCGCTGACCTCCGTGATCGGAGTGCCGGACAGGGTGTCAAACAGATAGATGACACCGATCGCCTTCTGACTGTACTGCCCGATCGAGCCGACTCTGCCGTAGAGAACGGAATTGATTTCATCTTTCGGTGCAAAGAGATATCCGTCCTTTGCCTCATAGAATACTCTGGCCTGATACTGATGACCGGCCTCAAAGGGAGCGGTCGGATCGAGCGCCTTGCCGTTCGCACTGTCTCGCCACTCGGTCAACTGTGCGGTATATTTCTCCGGGGCGCCGGACGTTATGTCAAAGCCCGGGTTCTCTCCGGCAACCGGCCGAAGGATATCCTTCGGCGTAAGATAGCTGACGGAAATTGCCGCTGCATCGTAATTACAGACCAGCGCACGGACCGTGTCGCTTGATTCGCGGATCTCACCGGTAGTGCCGTCAAAGCTGCATTGGAAGCTGTCCGCATCGGCGAATACATAGCCCTCATCTGTCTCTGCATAAACGTAGACGCGGTATTTCTTGCCCGCCTCGAACGTCTCGCCGGCCTTCAGGTATGCGCCGTCCGTGACATTGTACCACTCGACCGGCTCCGGCGTATTTTGATAAAGATGATAGTGCGCGGGGGACATGAACCATACATCGTCCGCGCCGCCGGGCGTTTCGCCTGCAGCGGGCATCCGCAGGCCGCTGACCGAAGCCGTGCTGACGGTTTGGGTCGGGAGCGCCGTGAAGGTATAGCTGACAAAGACCGGAACAGTGTCGGCCGCCGCATCGGAGATCACGCCTGTTTTCCCGTTGACCGTGCCTTTGACAGACGAATGATTTGCCGGGAAAGCATAGCCGTCCTCCGGGAGCAGCTTGACGCTGCAAACATAGGAATGCCCTTCTGTAAAGGTATCGCTTTGTTTCAGGGCAGTTTTCGTTGTCGAATCCTCCCAGTAGACGCCGCTGATGCCGAAGCCGTCATCCGCGATAAAATAGGTGCTGTGAGCGGTGCTGATGCCGCCAAAGACCGGGTGAGCACCGTTGATCGGCGCGATGACGTTGTTGACACCGACTTCAGTAATAACAGTGTCAGCATAGGCTGTCAGGGCATTGACGGGTACCTGTGTGAAGGGTGTCAGCGGTACAGCGAGCAGGGCTGCTGCTCCCGCCAGCACGGTACAGAGCAGGCGTTTGGGTGTTTGTTTCATGTTACATACCTCCTTTATCTGCCGGGAATTCCAATAAACAGCAAAAAGTTTGCTGTTTAATTCAATGATAGCACAGCAGAAGGGGCTTTGTCAAGTATATTATCAGGATTTATGCATTTTACACAGCCTGCACCGAAAAAAATCTGCCGGGAGGTGTGACCGCAGCCGCAGTTTTTCCGTCCTTGTTTATAGCAGGAACAATCGCCGGATCGTGCCTGTTCACCTGACAGTCAAACATGAAAACAGAAAGGATGAGCTGTTATGATGAAACTGAAAAAACAAATTTCCGTCCTGAGCGCACTGAGCCTTGGCCTGACCGCCGCAGTCAGCGCACTGTCTGTCCCCTGCCCGGTCTGTGCAGAGAGTGATGCCCTCAGCGGCTATGAATATACAGTCGAGGGCGGCAGCGTCACGATCACCGGTGCGCCGGAAACGCTTCCCGCAGACGTTGTGATTCCGTCTGAGATCGCCGGACTGCCCGTTACAGCGATCGGAAACGGAGCCTTCCGGGAGCACGGCGAGATGACCGCCGTCACTGTTCCGGAGGGCGTGACGGCAATCGGGGAAGATGCGTTTACAAGCTGTCATGCGCTGAAAACCGTTTCGCTGCCCGACAGTCTGACCTCGCTCGGCGACAGCGCATTTTGTTACTGCACTGCGCTGGAGGGGGTCAATATCCCGGCCGGACTGACGGCGATCAGTGCATGGGCCTTTGAGGAAACTGCCCTGACCGAGATCACCCTGCCTGCGCATGTAACAAGCATCGGACAATATGCATTTTATAAATGTGCAAATCTGGACGATGTCACTGTTCTGAACCCAAATGCAGAAATATTTGACAATAAGGGTACATTTACAAACGCATACTATACCTTCAGCGGAACCGTTCACGGCTATACGGGTTCGACTGCGCAGGCATACGCAGATAAATACCGCTGCAAATTCGAGCCGCTCGACAAGCCGGAAATCCCGACCTCCGGCTCCTGCGGCGACGGCCTGACATGGGCATTCGATCAGGAGAACGGCGCGCTGACGGTCGCGGGCAGCGGCAGGATGAATGCCGTACCGTGGCGTGCGCTCAAGCCGCAGATCCGGTCTGTCACACTGCCGGACGGCCTCACGAAGCTGGCCGTGGACGCATTCTCTGACTGCACGGTCCTCGAACAGGTCACGCTCCCGGCGGACATCACGGAGATCCCGGCCGCCGCCTTTCAGAACTGCACGGCGCTGAAAGCAATCAGCATTCCCGACAGCGTAACGGCGATCGGCGCGAATGCCTTTTCCGCATGCGGCGCACTGACCGGCCTGACGCTCCCGGCGGAGCTTGAATTTATCGGCTACTGCGCGTTTCTGGACTGTGCAGGTCTGCGCAGCATCACCGTCCCGAAAACGGTAACGACAGTCGCGGGCGGCGCCTTCGGGTACTGCACCGCACTGGAGGAGATCACATTTCTGAACCCGGATGCAGAAATCGCGCAGGGAATCGGGACGGTCAGCAGCACCGCAGAAGGCTATTCCGGCATCATTCGCGGCTATGCGGATTCGACCGCACAAAGCTATGCAGAGGATTTTCAATACACGTTTGAATCGCTCGGCAAAGCGCCAGAGCTGCCGGCCGGCGACCTGAACGGCAACGGCAAAATCGAGGCAGATGACGCACAGTGCGCCCTGATGGCGTATGTCAATAAACTGGCAGACAAAGCGAACAGCATGACCGACAGACAGCGGCGGGCAGCGGATATTGACGGCGACGGCGAGGTCACTGCAACAGATGCACAGATCATCCTGCGATATTACGTGAACCGGCTTGCCGGCAAGGATGTCACATGGGAGGAGCTGCTCCCGAAAAAATAAAAGGGCTAATAAAGATTTGGGTGGATTCTCGCACAAAAAAGGTGGTTTAGAACGGTTAAATAGAATAAGGTATCGCTTCGCGA
>CAMNJD010000003.1 GCA_946540705.1 uncultured Ruminococcus sp.
CACTGCCGAGCGGAATCGAATAGGACGGATCACGCTGACCTTTCACCGCAAGCATCGCCTGATCCATTTCACCCGGACGCAGTTCCACGCTTACTGTAAAATCTCCGATCCGGAATTTCGGCATCTCATCAAACGGACGCTCAATTCGCTTTGCGATCATTGTGTGCAGATATGCGTTGATGTCCTCATGCTTGCGAATCGTGCGCATCGACGTAACGAAATCAAATGACTTGACTTTGCCTTCGGAATCACACATCTTTTCTGCGGACTTCTTATCGTCCAGCATCTGCACGATCTGTGTTCTCAAGCGGTCAATCTCGCCGGGAATCTGATCGACGCGCTTCTGCATCTTGCCCTGTTCGTGCTGATGTGCCTGCTGGAGCGCAAGCAGTTCTGCAATCTTATTGGACAGTTCGATGCGCGTTTTGAAATCGGGGTTGCCCTCCGCTGCGGCTTGCAGTTCCGCAAAAGTCAAAACCTTTTCATCGCAGTCCTCGGAAACACGCGCAGGGCATTTGTCATCAAGCAGCTGCGCGATGAATCTTGCTTTGTCCGTCACCACCTGATAGAGATAACTGTCAAGCGTGCCCTCAGTCACATAATTGAGAATCCGCACTGAAGGGAAAGTATTGCCCTGACGGAGAATTCTTCCCTCGCGTTGTGTAAAGTCAGAGGGCTTCCAGGGGATATCACAATGATGTGCTGCATAAAGCCGCTGCTGAATGTTTGCGCCCGTACCGATCGTGCCGGTGCTGCCGATGACAACACGGTACTTGCCTTCATTGATGTCACGGAAAATTGCCTCGCGGTCTTTGCTGTCTGCTTTCGGTGCGAAGATGATCTCATCTTTCGGAATGCCCTTTGCAATCAGTTCGTCACGGATGTACTCATATACCGAGAAGTTTCCGTTGTCGCTGTTGACGGCAATGTCCGAGAAGATGATCTGCACGCCTTTCTGCTCCGCGGTATCATTATAATACTGCCATACACGATCGACGCAGGCATCGACTTTGCCCGGTTCGTCTTCCATGAATCCTTCCGGCAGTTCTCCTTCCTCGCGCTGACGGTACAGCGCAGCAACCGCCTGATTGCCCAGACCGACCAATCTTGCTTCTCCCGTAATTTTGAGCAAATTATCGAGATGCGGATCAACCACACCGGTGCTGATGAGCTGCGCACGCGCTGCAAGTTCACGCACATACGCACGCTGTTCCGGCGATGCCTCAACCTTTACGATCTCCGGCTTGCCGCCGATCAGTTCCGGACGCGGAAGATGCAGTTTCTCCGCAGACTGAATGTCCGCAAACTCCTTATACATCGCCATCAGCTCCGGCAGGTTTGCGAATTTTGCAAACGATGTTTTGAGTTTGAGCTGACCTGACGGACTCTGTTTGTACGCGCATACCACCTTTCCGAATGTTGCTGCCCAATCGTCAAAGCGCTCCACACCCGCTGCTTTCAAAAGCTCCGGGTGCAGATACCTTGTCACCACATAAAGTTCCGTCATCGAATTGCTGACCGGCGTGCCGGTACAATGCAAAATGTGTCCCTGTCCGAGCATTTCATTCATCCAGTCGCACTTCATTTGCATATCCTGCGCACGCCCGCTGGGAGCGACCGTAACGCCCNGATACATCTGTCATTTTTGTAGAAACGAAGCATGGTGATAGGTAACCCTTTGAGACAATCTCCGGGTTTTCCCCCACCTCACACTGTGCATGCAGCTTTCACCGCACACAGCGTTCCATCAGATTAACTTACTTTTCTTTCAACAAAGCTGTGCTCTCACGATATACAGCCTGCGATAAATTTCACTTTTTGAGTTTTGCACGATATTTCATGATTTTTCGTTCTGTCTTAACATCAACATTGGAAATCGGGCTGTTATGAATCATATGATGACATTCAATACATACCCACGCTAAATTCTGCACTTTATTGACTTTGTCCAGAGGCAATTTATTGTCAACGTGATGACAGTGTCCGTCTACCTCACCGCTCAAATATTTCCCACAACATTTACATTTGCCTTTGTCCCGATTAAAAGCATACTCCCGATTCATGTAATACTCGAAATTCTGCTTCCAGAATTTTCCTTTTACATAAGGCGTAAAAGCAAGCGTCATTGCATTGTTAATTGAAGGTCTGTTGCATGGTAGGCGCTTGTTTTTCTTACATTGCTGTAAATATCGTTTTCTGCCGTCTTCGGTATAGGGTGTTGTTTTCTGATCGAAAGGCTTGGTCTCATACTTGCTGTGCGTGATGAATGCGTAGGTCAGACCGAACCAGAACCCCTCAACCTTAATTGCAAATGTCTTACTTGTATATCCCTGATGTCTGTGTGGGAGATTACAAAGGTTTTGCAGAGGAATCTGCATTTGATTGTAGCTGTGCGGGTACATTCTTTTCCATACCGCTAATGCTGTATTATTGACTTTCCTGTCTATAATGTTGTAAGCGTGCGAACAGATTGACGGCTGTAAATACTGTGCAATTCCCATTATCATAGAATTGATTTCCTGTATTTTCGCCGCTCTGGATGTCGGTGCTTCGTATGTCTGAATTGTTCTGATTGCTTCTTTGATTTTATCTGTTTTCCGCTTTAGTCTGTCAAGGTCGGGGTATGGCTTTCCGACAAGATTGTCAGTCCATGTTTTCGGATCCGGTGTTTTCCGTTTCCGCTCCGCTTTTACTACAAATCCGAGAAAACGGATGCCTTTGTCACGCAGGTCTGTGACATACGTCTTTTCCTGCGACAATTCGAGCTTTAGCTGGTATTTAAAGTATTTGGTCAGTTCACGTTTCAGCCTTTCGGCTTCTTCCTTTGATGTCGTCAGTATTACCCAGTCATCTGCATATCTGAAATTATATTTAGGTGTTGCACCGTGTGCTTTCATTCTACGGGTGTCATTTGCTTTATGTTTGCATATCCGGTGCGGTTCAAAATATTTTCTTCCGACATACCAGTCAAAATCATTCAGATACACATTTGCAAGAAGCGGCGATAATATGCCGCCCTGCGGGGTTCCTGTTGTAGTCATATGATACAATCCGTGTTCAATATATCCTGCTTTCAGCATCTGACTTACAATTTTCAGAACCCGTTTATCGTGGATTCCTATTTTCCAGAGCTTTCGCATCAAAATTCTGTGATTGATCGTATCAAAGTATCCTTTAATGTCGCCCTCAATCGCCCATACCGCCTTATCTTTCCGGATGCCTGTTGCATTGATAACATTTACGATGTCTCTGATTGCATGTTTCTGCGCCCTGTACGGTCTGAAACCGTAGCTGTGCGGGTAAAACTTTGCTTCGCATATCGGTTCAAGTATGATTTTCATACATTGCTGTATGATTCTGTCAAGCATAGTCGGTATACCGAGCGGACGCATTTTTCCGTTTGCTTTGGCGATATATTCGCGTCTTGCAGGTTTGGGTTTATAACTGTGAAATCTGGACTGAATCAGTGCAATTAATTCATCTTTGCCCATTTGCAGATATTTGTTGATGTTTCTGCCGTCCACTCCCGGTGTTTTACTGCCGTGATTGGATTTAATGTCATGGATTGCTGTTACAATCGTAACTTCATTACACATTGCTTCAATCAATCCTGTGAAAGTGACATTGTCAAGGCTCTTTTGGTAAAGAAAATCCTGACATCTTTTCAGGTCGCTTTCGTCCGAGAACATGACGTTTAGATGTATAAGGTATCACCTCATAGTTCGTCACCCAATATTTCAGGGAGTTATTTGTTCTCAATTCGTGAAATTTATCATTAATCTGACTCGTCCCCTTCGCCGCAGAGCATTTCAGCTCTTTGTGGTTGGCTTTCCCAACCTCAGACTACTATGGGACGGCTGACTTCCTGTTACCTTCAGCGTTCTGTAAAACTCCGATAACAGGCTCTCAAACGTTCCTAAATCTCTATCCTTTTATTGAAGCCCTTAGGCTGCTGCCGTACACCGAGAGACTCTGACCTAGATTTGAATTACAGTTCTTCAAGGCCCTCAAGGGTATTTCAACCGGTGAGATGTATACAGAAAAACGAACCATATACATTGTCTCTATCTTCTCCGTCTTTCGACGGCCGCTGTCTTACGATGCTGCACAGCTTCCCATTACTGATAGCCATAGGCTTCGGAAATCCGCATCATTATTATCCATGCCATTTCTGGTTTAGGTTTTCAGATTACGACTTCACCACGCTTCAAACACTGTGAATTTACAGCTTCACAATGCTCGGTGGAGTATTAATTCTCGTACTGCATTCGGCTTTCATATGCCGCTACATTAATTCTGTACGGCAGAGGAATTGCACCTCTGAATTCGAGATTTAAGTTCTCTGCAAATTCTTCTTATTGCTAAGTGAATCTGCATGGTGCTGTTCGATGTAGTTGTGAATTACACCTTATGCACAACGTTTCGCACCGTTTTTATATGCGTGACTTTCATCCACAACAAGGTAATCGAAGCCTAATTGCTCAAATTCCAGCACATCATCTTTGCGTCTTGTGGACTGCTTTTTCGGATCGAGCGCTTTCTCCAAACGCTTCTCCAGA
>CAMNJD010000004.1 GCA_946540705.1 uncultured Ruminococcus sp.
CAGCAAGGAGCATTGTGGTATGCGTGTCATCGTCGATGACATAGATTTTCGCGGTGATCGGGTTGTCGCTCGGGAACATCAGAATCTTCTTGTACGCCGGCTCCTCGGATGTGTGGATCACCTGCTGCATTCCGCCGAAGGGCTTGAGCCAGAACACCTGCAGGTAATCAGACTCGGTCGGCAGCAGGTCGATTAGATTCCAAAGCAGGGTTTGCAGACAGATTGGAATAGATGCTTCTATTCCATGGGTGAGATAGCGCTGATTTGTGAACATAATTCGGATCCTCCTTTCGTTCAGATTGAAGAGCGCGGCTTACCTCCGCCCCCTTCAATATAATAATATATATTTACAAAATAGAAATAATAGAAAATGCCGGCGCGAGGCCGGCATTCTAATTTATAATTTAATGCATAATACAAAAATGCAATAGGCAGTATCGGTATCATGAAACGCCCTCTGTCTTCATATGCAATACAGCATGTCATCTTGATTATTCAGTAAAAGTATGATATAATGGAAATGCAGTTCTGCCTCCTTGTTCTACAACTGAAAACACGCTGTCACATCACTGCCTGTTTCGGAATTGCGAATTCAGAATGAAGGGATGAATCGATATGAAGCAGAAAAAACTGATTGCTTTGCTGTCAGCAGCCGTAATAGGAATGACTGCCTGCCTTTCATCAGAGCTGCCGTCAGCGGCGGCGGAGGCTTCTGAAGCCACACAGGAATCCGTCAGCCTTGAAGAAATTTATGCGCTGCGGTCTTTTCTGTTGGGGAACGGATAAGCGGAAGGTTGTCAGATCCTGGATATGGACGGGAACGGTGTCCTGAACGCAAAGGACCTGACACTTGCCAAGCGTGCATATTTGAGTGTAGACAGGCTTTCCAATCTCCGGGCGGACATTCCGGACATCCTGCTGAATGAGGAGGAGACCATCACTTTTACGGTTTCCGCTAACCGTCCCGGTCTGTCGAAAACGGTTGCGCTGTATGACGGCGTAAGTGATGAGCCCGCTGCCTACATGCACGATGACGGCAAGGACGGCGACGAAACCGCGAACGACTGCATTTATTCCGCGCAGCTGAAGCTGATCTCGGACGACTACAAAAATGTCGATTACTACGCTGCTGCAGGCACCTGCAAGAGTGAGCCGTTCCGCATCTGCTTTTTCAGAGAGCTGACGGATGAGGAGTTTGAAAGCTACTGCGTGCTGACCGATCAATTTGAGGCGATCGAAGATTTCGAAGCGGCATGTCTGCTGGCACAGAATTCAGAGGAGATCACAGAATACATCATTGATGAAGAGCAGCAAACTGTCAGCTTTGATACGGTGTACCATATCTCCGGCTTTTGGGATCTGCCCTCTGAAGAACCGGATGTAATGGGCAGCGGCAGCTTTGCGATTGATATGGATCATGTGGAAGGGCATATGTATCCGGAGGTCTATGCGGAACAAATGCTTCCGGACTGTATCATGACTCCCGCACATCCGGACAAAAGCGATATCATCGTGCTGCTGCCATTTCACAGCACCGGTCTGATCTGGCATGCCATGTCCGGCGATCGGGTTCAGCATACGGCAGAGGTAATGGCAAAAGGTTTGAACAGCTCAGTCACAGTGAAATATGACGATGAGGTGAGTCTAAATCAGGTACAGCATCTTGCGGATTACGGCACTGTGATCTGGTTCGGACACGGCCATTTCAAGAAAATGCCAGGAGATGATCACGCAACTTCGGTTCTTTATACCGGCGAACAGCTGGACTGGCACAGATTCAAGCATGAAGAAGGCTACACCTATGACCGTCGATCTCTGTTTGCTGAATTTGCAAGCAAACGCAGCGGTACATTATCGGTTGAAGGCTGCACCTGGCTCGTCGTAGGGCAAAGATTCTTTGACCACTATTATCCGGAAGGCTCGCTCGACGATTCTGTCTGGTTTTTGGTTGCCTGCTGCTCTATGACGGGACCGGAACTGGCAGATACACTCGTTCGGAAGGGTGCAGGAACCGTTTTCGGTTTTTCTGAACCCACGAGGGTTGAATACACGCAAAATGTATGTTTTGAAACCCTGCTGAACAGCATGCTGCTTTCTGCCTCCACTGCGAAAGAGGCCTTGGATGAAGCAATCAGAATCTATGGCCGCAGCCAATCGGTGAGTCAGAAAGAATGGCCGGACGGCGATGATATCGGCGCAATCATCATGCACGCGGGCGATCCGAACTTCCGGCTGGTGAACAAAATCGAGCCTGCCGTACCGGAGGGCGGCTTCCCGGACGACCCGGATTTTGTAGTGGACAACGAGCTTGTCTATTCCATGTATAAAGACGAAAACGGTGTCGAAAAATATGTCGTGCATGGAAAAGCCGGGAATGTCAATGTTGTTATTCCGTCGGTCTATGACGGCAAAGAGGTCACCGGATTTGACCGTTATGCCTTCAAAAACATTAAACACTTGAGAAGCATTTCTCTGCCGTCTACTTTTACGGAGATTCCGGACGATGCGTTTACCGGATGCATCGAGCTGCAGCAAGTTTCCCTGCCGGCCAGTATAAAAAGGATCGGAAAGCAAGCATTTGAACGCTGTTACAAACTGAACAGCATCCGGCTCCCTCTGGGTTTAACTTCGATCGACAGTCATGCTTTTACACAATGCAGCGACCTTTCTGAAATTATGATTCCGTCCACCATATCTTTCATCGGAGATAACGCTTTCAATTCCTCCGGCCTGAAATCCTTTACGCTGGATTGTCACCCCCTTGAGGAGCTGAGCGGTACATTTTACAACTGTCAGAAGCTGGAAAGCGTCTCTCTGATATCGTCCGTTGAAAAGTTGTCAGGTACCTTCAGCAAATGCCCTGTGCTGTCGCATGTTGATCTTCCGCAGGGGGTAAAAACAATCACGAATCGTGCATTTTACGATAATTATGAGATGAAGGAAATCTGTATTCCGGGCAGCGTGGAAACGATAACTGAGGAAGCATTCAGCTATTGCAGGGCGCTGGAGACCGTGACACTTCCGGACTGTGTGACGACACTCGGAACGAAGGCGTTTTCCAACTGCATCAGCCTGAAACAAGCAGTTCTTCCCGACCGGCTGAAGTAGATCGGAAGCAGCGTATTCTATTCCTGCGAAGCGCTGACCGATGTGCAGCTTCCGGAGAATCTGGAAACAATCGGCGGCATGGCGTTTGCATACTGTCATGCACTGGAACAGATTGATTTCCCGGACAGCGTAAAGGTAATCCAAATGCAGGCCTTCGATGACTGCACAAAACTGACCATAACGGAAATACCGCCGAATGTCGAAGAAATCTACAGCAATGCTTTCTACCGCTGCCGGTTTGCATATAAAGATTCGCGCTATCCCTATGTCGTTTTGCCAGCGTCTCTGCAAAAGCTGCATCTGCTCGCTTTTGATTCCGTTCACGTCAGCGGATTGGTTGTCAATAATCCGAATATGGAATTCCTTGAACCCACCAGTTATGAAAAGGCCGAATTCAAGGTGAAGGCAGCAAATATGCGGCTGTTCGGTTATGAAGGCAGCACGACACAGGCATTCACGGAAGACACTTCGCATCCCGGCAAATTTCTCCCGATTGAAGAATTCTTTGTCTATGCGAGTGAACCGGCGTAACGATTCCGGATTACCCATGCTGCATAAAATCTGATCAATTTGATGAGAGCTCACCGCGGGGAGCTCTCGTTTTGTTCACACGGATTATATTGCATCCTTTCATTTCTCTACACCGTCTAATGGTTCATAATCACATAATGCTGAAACGAGGGCGGCACTGAAAGTAACATATATGTAATTGGAACGTACTACGTTTCAATTGAAGGGACGCTTGCATGTCCGTAGTGAATATCATTAGCAAATACAAGGTGATGTTATAGATGAGGGCATGACGGTCATGTACAGCACTTGACTATATACAATTGTCAATCCCCAATAATCTATATCAGAGGAGGTTTTCAACATGAAAACAAAGGAACAAAAACAGGTAGAACTGGGCAAGAAACGAGCCAAGGAGGTTAAGGAAACCACGTCCATCCGGATAAGCAGCAGCGAAAAAGCCGTTATAGAGAAGAAAGCAAATGCAAAGGGTATGACCACGTCCTCATATATCGCATTTGCTGCGGTGCATGGATGTGAGGGTGTTACTCCTGCAATCAAGGTCAGGTATCAAAACGTGATTAATCAACTGGCAGATGCTTTAAAACCGTTTGCGCCGGAAAAGGCAAAACATTCAAGATTG
>CAMNJD010000005.1 GCA_946540705.1 uncultured Ruminococcus sp.
GCATCAGCGCGGACATCTCATCCAGCAAATACATTTCCTTCATTGCATCGAACAGCTTGTCCCATTCGTCCGGCTGCATTCCCGCAACGCGGAGAATCGCTTTCTGCTCCCGTTCAAATTCCTCCTCCGAGGCAAACGGATTGACCTCGTCCAGTGCTTCCGTCAGCAGATCAGCGTCATTTGCATCACATTTCTGTACGATAATCAGGTCGAGCAGCGTTTCATAGACATTCAGAAAGAGCTGCTGATTCGGTGTGAAATCGGGTGATTCTTCATGTGCATACCGCTGCCAGCCGAGACTGACTGCACGAAGCAGCGGATCGGCAGGCTCTTCTGCGACCGAAATGCCGCAGGCAGTTTCTACGCTGCTGAACATCGCGCGGGTTTCCTCGATCTTGTAGAATGCATCGTGACACGCATCGTCTCCGTCCATCGGGAAGACATCGGTCAGCAGGGAGCGCTTTTCATCGTTATCGCCCTGTCCGCTGCGGATGAGCAGCTCGGCGGCGGCATAAAACATGGTCTCGGTATAGCTCATGGAAAATCTGCGGCAGAGATGCACCGTGCCGTCCTGAATCGCCTCAGAAACCGCCGCATCGGGCAGAGAATCGGTATCCATGCCGATGACGAAATCCGTATCGGCGGCGTTTGCTAAAATCTCATCAAGGTTCTGGTTCATGTTGATATCCTTTCAGATTGTGCCTGCACGGAACGGCCGATTCCGCACAGTCGGGTTTGAGATGCGCCGCAATCTTTGCTTACTAGTCTATTGTATCACGGAAAAATGGCATTGTCAAATACGGTTTGTCATGGCTAACATCTGTTTTTGGTAATTTTTTCAGGCATTGTATTCGGAGTGTATCAGAATGCATACAGGCCGATTTTGAAAACACTGCATCCTTTTCTTTTATGTATGCAATCATAATGATACGCAGGATAAAAATGCTTTAGCTAGTTAAAGACAGATTGCACAAAAATAATCGTGTCATATATGCAAGAATCAAGCTCCGTAATTTCAGCTTGACAAAAAGGAAAAAGTGATATGCTGTAAATACCGGCTATTGAAAGGTTGGCAGGCTGTCTTTCTTTCCAACGGAAAAGTATTCGCCGGAGAACAATTATATCATGCAGCTTTCGCCGCAGACATCGTTTTTTGATCCTGCGCTGACCATAAATATAAATGATTCTCAGTATGAAGGAAGCGAGGAAGAAAGGCAACAATTATTCACAGACATAACGCAGGCAATAGACAAAAAGTGCAATCACTTGCTTTCAGCTGAGATTATTCAGGCAGCTCTATATGAAATGGCAAAAACGAAACAGAAACAATACAAGGATGCCGGCGCGTTTCTACGATCAATAATTGATATGAAGCAAAAAACAGTAAAAGATTTCTTAGCTGCACGACGTATCCGTGAAAACGCTTCGATTGCGATTTACAAGCCCGATCTGATCATCCTTGACGAATTTCAGCGATTCAGATATGTGATTGAAAGTCCCAACAGCGACGGATATACGATTCCGTATATGCTCGAATATCTGGAATGGAGAAACGAATATCTGGAATCGAGAAAGCTTCCCCTGCCAAAGATTCTTCTGCTTTCGGCAACGCCGTATAAGATCAATAAAGATGTTATCAATGTCAACTGGGGCTATAACACTGCCGGTACTGATGGGCTGAGCGGTGCTGAAATGTGCTTCGTAACACTCCCGCAGCACTCACTCAACCATAAAGTATCGTAAAGCCGACACTTTTAGGGTTTCCTCACTTATCCAAGCGCTGATTTTATCACACACAGAAAACCGCCCCGAGGAGTCGATCTTCGGGGCGTTTCCTGTTGAAATGAAGCAGGGAACAGATGCGAGGTCTGTTCCCTGCTTTGCTGCGTTCGGGGCCTTGCGGAACCGCATAGGCTCAGGCTCTGTACATTGCGCCAATGCTGGCTGCCTGCTCCATGCGCTCCTGATGTGCCTCATTCTCGTAGAGGTTGACCGCCTCCTGCATCGTCATCGCGCGGCTGTTGGCGAGATAGCTTCTGATCTTCTGAATGCAGAAGCTGTAGCGGTAATCGGGCGGAATGAAGCTGAGCTCGGCGCTGCTGCGCAGCTGCAGATGCCGCTGCTTCGCTGTGTCGCATCTCTGTTGGGCTTCATCAGCCTTTTTCTTCTGCATGCTCCGCAGATATTTCACTGCGAAGATGCCGCCGCCGATCATGCCGACGACCATGACGAGCAGCAGAAAAGCGGAATCAAGCAGCTCCGCGATCATGCCCAGCGGGATGCCGAATCCGTAGAAGCCGGCAAGAAAATACAGTAAAAGCCAAAAGCCCTTTGACATTTTTAGCGCCTTTTCGCTCTCCTGCAGCGCTGTCATTGCAGCGACCTCTGTCTGACCGAGCTCACTGATCATGGGCTCGGCAGCGGCAAACTTTTGCAGCAGTTCTTCACGTTCGTTCATTTGATTGTCCTCACTTTCAGAATTCTCGGTGAAACCGTGTCTGATTCCAACCGATGGTAATATTATAGCACAATCCGAATGCGATGTCAATAG
>CAMNJD010000006.1 GCA_946540705.1 uncultured Ruminococcus sp.
GACATTTTTGCTCTGAGTGAGCCGGCAAGAGAGGTCGGCGGAGACTTCTATGACTTCTTCCTGATCGACAAAGATCATCTGGGACTGGTCATGGCGGATGTTTCCGGAAAGGGCATCCCGGCGGCTCTGTTCATGATGGCCTCGAAGATCATTCTGCAAAGCTGCGCGAAGCTCGGTATCGGCGCGGCGGATATCCTCACAAAAACGAATGAATCGATCAGCACCAACAATCAGGCGGAAATGTTTGTAACCGTCTGGATCGGCATTCTGGATATCCCGACAGGAAAGCTGACCTGTGCCAATGCCGGACACGAATACCCTGCCCTGAAAAAAGCAGACGGCACATTTGAGCTTTTCAAGGATAAGCACGGATTGGCGGTCGGCGGCATGGAGGGCATCCGGTATAAGGAATACACGCTTCAGCTTGAAAAAGGCGACAAGCTGTTCCTCTATACGGACGGCGTGCCCGAAGCATCCGATGCAGAAAACAATATGTTCGGAACAGGCAGAATGCTCTCAGCGCTCAATACCGAGCCGGATGCTGACCCGAAAACGCTGCTGCAAAATGTGCGCGGTGCTGTCAGTAAATTTGTCCGAAATGCGGAGCAATTTGACGATCTGACCATGCTTTGCATCGAATACAAAGGCGAACAGGAAAGCCAAGACTGAACACTTCATTCATGTGAAAGGACTGACAATATGACACTGTTTCAAATCCCGGGTATCATGAATCTGATCCGAACAGAGATCCCGCAGGATGTCAAGGAAAAGAATCTCGTCGAGAAAATAGAGAACGTCTTTGTGACCTCCTACAAGCAGGAGTACCTGACCGAAAAGCAGCGTTCCAGTGAAGAACTGGTTGACCGGATCTGGCTGTATGCCAGCCTCATTGACGCAGCACTGAGCAAAAAGGCCAGATACCGACCTGAGAAATACGGATGTGAAAAGGAGTGGGAGCTTGCGGTTCGCTGGCTGAAATTTGAGCTGAACAAGAGAAAACTCCTCTCCGGTGTGATGATCCATGACGTTTCCAGGCTGTGCAGCATGGCTTCGGATTCGCTGGAATGCCTGAATCCGGATTCCTGCGGACAGTCCTTGGTCGGCTGGGTCAGAAAATACGATGAAAGCCTGACGGATCTCTATGAGGCAGCGCTTGAGGTCAGACAGCATCTGAATGAACTTGCAGAGGCCTATGAAAAATATCAGTATTCTCTTCAGCCGGACTGATCCGGACGGCGGATAATCAATGCAATCGTACAGGCGGCACGGGTGATTTCCATGCCGCCGTTATTTTCAGCAAACCACTGGCGGTGCGAATATTATGGTTTCATGCATTACGCCGAATACAGATCCTGTTTCGCAGAGAAATTTCACCAATCAGACAAATTTTTCTCAATGGCCGTTCAGAAAAGTGACAAGCGGAAAAATCCGTGATATAATATGCATATATCATTTGAAAGGAGCAGATGATGTGAAAAAGATCATTATTCTGAGCACACCGGATGACGAACTGTCGGCAAATCTGCATGCGCCTGACAGCGCAGTGCTCAGCTTCTGGGATTCCCCGAATGTGCTGCCTGATACAGCCTGCGTCCTGATCTCTCAGCGCTATATCGGCGAAAAGCTCGCAGAAACCGCAGCAATGTACGACAAACGGAACATCCCGTATGCTGTCGTGACATTCGACAAATCCGAGGAAAATGAGGAACGTCTGCTGGATGCCGGGGTATCGCAGATTCTGAAGCTGCCGATGCAGGCATCGCTGCTGAAAAAGCGGATCAGCGCGCTGCTGCATGCCTCGGAGCATTACAGTTCAGATACCGGCTTTGCCATTTTTGCAC
Source organism: uncultured Ruminococcus sp. (assembly GCA_946540705.1). Lineage (GTDB taxonomy): Bacteria > Bacillota > Clostridia > Oscillospirales > Ruminococcaceae > Firm-04. Next base: position 1,842 of record CAMNJD010000006.1, read on the forward strand.
AGATGGCTGAGGGCGACAGTCAGCGCGGTGCTTATGTCGTGCAGGAATCGGATTTCACCAATATTTACAAGTTCGTGCTGCGCCTGCAGGAGCGCATGGACAAGCAGGCGCAGCTTATACGGTTCACCTTCCACACGCGGCTGAAAATGCCGCTTGAACCGGGTACGCTGGAAACAGCTTTCCCCATCGTGCAGAAATGCCTGCGCCGCGGCGATATTGCCAGCATCTTCGGCGACAGTATCTATGCGATTCTCATTGGTGCCGAACAGGACGGTGCAAAAATCGCTGCCGACCGGATTGTCACAACCTATACATCACATATTCGCGACAGTATCTATTCACTGAAATATGAGATGCGGGCGATTAAATAAGCGTTCCCCTGCCCCGCTCCGGAAAAACAGTTTGAAAAGCAAATGGAGGTCACACTCATGAAAAAAAGAACGGTTCTGCTGTGTACTGCGGTACTGGCATGCGGCCTGACAGGCTGCGGAAGCGCTTCGGAGAACTCTTCGGCATCATCAGCGGCATCAGAACAGCGCACCGAACAGCAGGTCATTCAGGAGATCGTCACCTATCACGGGTGCTACGGCGACAAAGCCGACGCCAAAGTGCAGGAGCTGCTCAGGGAACTGGACGGCATGGACAGCCGGCAGGGCAAGCTCTGGACAGATATCATGGAATACTGGGACTATGCAAACAATGAGCTGAAGGTCAATGTTGACAAGCTCCCGGACGATCTGCCAAAGGATGATACCCTCGCGCTGACTGTTCTCGGATTTGAGCTGAACGACGACGGCACGATGCAGGACGAGCTGGTCGGGAGGCTGAACGTTGCACTCGCCTGTGCGGAACAATACCCCAATGCTTATGTCATCTGCACCGGCGGCGGCACAGCTAAGGACAATCCGGATGTGACAGAAGGCGGCCTCATGGGAGAGTGGATGCTGGAGCACGGTCTGGATGAGAAACGGCTGATCGTTGAGGATCAGTCTCATACGACCGCAGAAAACGCAAGCAATTCCTACGATATTCTGCTGAAGGACTATCCGCAGGTGAATTCTGTCGTGCTCATCAGCAGCAGCTATCACATCGCCTGGGGCTCGCTGCTGTTTGAATCGGCATTCATGAAATCTGCCTCCGAAAAGCAGACACCTGAGATTCATGTGATCTCAAACTGCTCCTGCGAAATCGAAAACGATATCTACCTCTGGAGCGAGATTCTGCGCTGGGAAACCGGCGGCATGCTCCAGATGATCGGCAATGATGATCTCGCTATGCAGTATTACTTCGATTATGACAATGTGCAAAAGCCTGTTCTGTGAATCACAGCGCTGATGCAGCCGACACCGGAAAGGATGGATGAATCATGGAAATCAAAATGGAACGGAATGCCGGAACGCTGACCCTGACTGTTTCGGGCAGAATCGACACCAAAACGGCGCCGGAGCTGGAACATACGATCCGCAGCGAGCTGACGGGTGTAACAGACTTGGTGTTCGATCTCGCAGAAACCTCGTATATATCCTCCGCAGGACTTCGCGTGATGCTGATTGCACAGAAGCAGATGGCAAAGCAGGGCAGCATGGTGATCTGCAACGCGAACACTGACCTCATGGATATTTTCGAGGTGACAGGCTTCACTGATATTCTGGCATTCAGATGAACACGGTCAAAGACATGCCGCAGCTCTGTCGGAGCGCACGATATGAGTGAAAAGAAACGAAAATACACGAAAAAGCAGGTAATTCTGCTGATTGCCGGTTCACTGATGCTTCTGGCCGGGCTCAGTATCATCGGGTTTATGGGGATTCGGAAGATCCGGCGGGAACTGCACAGACAAAAGCTGATGCGGGAAAATGTCGTCGTCGAGATTCCTGCACTGCGCATCAAAGCGCCGGTGCTGGAAGGCACAGAACAGTCTGTCCTGCGGGAAGGTGCCGGACATTTTGAAGGAACCGGCGCGGTCGGTGAAGGCAATTACTGTATTGCTGCGCACAGCAGCATCATCTACAAGGAATATTTCAATAACCTCAAGCATGTGCAGGAAGGCATGCAGATCCTGCTCTACCGCATAGACAAAAGCTGTGTCACATACACCGTGAGTGAGCATTTTACCGTCAATCCGAGTGATACATGGATTCTGGATGACTGCGGGGATGACCGCATTACCCTCGTGACCTGCACGGACGACGGCTCACAGCGGCTGGTCGTGGTCGGGCTGCTCAACACACAGGAAACAGACTAACCGGATTATAAAAACCCGAAAGCATTGCTGTTACGCTGCTTTCG
>CAMNJD010000007.1 GCA_946540705.1 uncultured Ruminococcus sp.
CTGCGGAGGGCGCTTCGGTCTGTCCCTGCCGCTTACGGTCTTTACCGCATCGGCTGCGGCGGTCGGCGGGATCCCGGGTGTGCTGCTGCTCTGCGGGCTGCAAATGCTGAAATTATGACAAAACGGTTACAATCATATTTTTCACTCGACAAATCATCTGTAAATGTGGTATAATGAAATATCATATGCTTACAGAAAGGACGTTGAATATGTACTGGGACTGGGAATTCCGGTTTTTGAACTGGATTCAGGACAATATGCGAAGCGATTTTATGGACAGGTTTTGGTCGTTCATCACCAGATTCGGTGACGGTGGCATCTTCTGGATCGTTCTGACGCTGCTCCTCTTTATTCCGAAGCGCACAAGAAAATATGCGCATGTTTCCGCATTCGCACTGATCTTCTGTGTCGTCGGCGGAAACCTCATCCTTAAAAATGTGGTCGCGAGGCAGCGCCCGTTCTGGATCAACAATTTTAACCCGCTCGCCCGCATCGGCTACACCGACACGAACGGCGTCCGCACTTACTTCAAGACGCACAATGTCACGACGGACGTCATTGAGCAGGGAAGAACGGTCATCAAGCTGCTGGTCAAGGCTCCGAACGACTACTGCTTCCCCTCGGGACATACACAGGCGTCCTTCGCTGCTGCGACGTCGATCTGTATGTGGAAGCGCAAATGGGGCATTCCCGCGCTGATCCTTGCATCACTTGTCGCTTTCTCCCGCATGTATCTCTATGTTCACTATCCGACCGATATTCTCGGCGGACTGTTCTTCGGTCTGCTGTATGCATTCCTTGCACTGGCGATCTGCAACAAGATCTTCCGCAATAAGGAATGGGACGGCTGCCGGGGCGCAATCCGTGCCGCACAGAAGGCTGCAAAGCCCTCGAAAAAGGCGATCGGAATGCACTGATCCGGCCTTTTGAGCAAGATTCCAAACAGAAATACAGCCCCTGAGTGCTGCCGGCACCCGGGGGCTTTGTGTGTATGCAGGCGCATACCGGTTTCGGTCAACATATCCCGGCAATTCTGAACACTAAAAGCCGCAGTACCTCCGGATACTGCGGCTCAGACTTCTGTTCCGCGCCGTGCTATTGCGTCACAGGCAGCACATGCGCAATGTAGTTGGAATCCATGACGCCCTGACAGTAGGAAATCTTGTTGCGGACGATCGTTTTGATCCGCTCCACATAATCCTCCGGGATCTCCGCATCCTCGTCATCCGGCGTGAATGTACCCTTGGATGAAAGATATGTGCCAAGCTCCGTGCGCCAGTTGTATTCGCGGTCAAAATAGATCGCCTCCGCATCCGACAGCACATCGCGGCCGGGCATCAGACGGGAATCAAACTCCAGCCCGAACAGGTTGGACAGTGTCGGCAGCAGATCCAGCGAGGATGCAGGTGCATTGACCTCGATCGGTTCCTCGTCCTCCAGGCAGCCGCACCAGAGAATCGCTGCATTGTGATCGCGCTGCACGGTGTTCACCACATCGTAGCCGTAAAGCTCCGACAGGTACTTCATCCGACCGTAGGAGGCGTTGTCGTCCAGACCGTAGGGGAAGTGGTCGGCGGTCATGCAGATGACGGTATCGTCTGCAATGCCCTTGTCCTCCAGCGCCTTGACCAGCACCGCAAGACCGTTTTCCAGCTCGATATTCGCTGCAAGATAGGCCTTCACCTTCTCGGAATATTCCAGATCCTCGACCTTGTCCCAGTTCCGCCGCGCTGCCGCATTGCTGCGGTCATAGCCGTTGTGGCCGCTGACACTCATGTAGTACACATTGAAATGCTCCTGATCTATGTACTCCTGAAGCGTACCCTCGATCATGTCCTTGTCGCTCTCGGGCCACTCGTATTTGACATATTTCTCCATGCCGTTGCCGTAGCCCATAAAGCCTTCGGAATAGCCAAGGCGGTTGTGCGTTTTATGGCGCGAATAGAACGTGTAGGAATTGTTGTGATAGGCCTTGCCCCAGTAATTCTGCCGGTTGAGCTGCGAGGCCATCGTCAGATAGACATTGTCACCCTGTGTAAAGGACGGGAACGATGCGCCGCCCTTCATCGGCAGCAGACCAAAGACATTCTGGAACTCGCCGCCGGTCGTGCCGGCGCTGGCGGGCTGATAGAAGTCGTTAAAGCGGATCCCCTTTGTCCAGAGGCGATAGAGCGTCGGGGTCAGATCCTCGCGGATCACCTCCTTCGTGAATGCCTCACAGGAAATGAAAATGAGGTTCTTGCCGGCAAACATGCCGGTATACGGATTCTTCGAGGAGGGCGTCAGCGATGCGACATAGTTGTCGAGCTTTGTCCATGTCCCGCCGCCGTCCTGCTCTGCCATTGCGGCAAAGTCAATATCCATAACATTTTTGCCGTAGGTAGTGGTTGTTGTGGTCGTGGTCGATTCCGCCTCCGGGCCGGTCGTGACGTCCGGGCGTGTTGTGGCGGCCGTTGTGACCGCAGGCTCCGGTGTCACCGGCTCAAACGCGATCTCCTGCTCGCCGGATCCCTTGGAGATATCCAGCCGCAGACCGGTCAGCAGGCCGAAATTGCTCACTGCGGTCGGAAAGCTGTATTCCCTGTCGTAGAAGCTGAAATAGCGGTCATTCAGCCGCACGCAGCCAATGCCGATCAGGAAGCAGGCGACTGTGACAAATACGGTCGTGACGCGCTGCACCCAGTTCATGCTCTCGCCATCATCTGCTCTCCGCAGCAAAATGAGATACAGCAGCGCCGGAACGGCAAGCAGCAGCAGATGCAGGATGCCGTTTGCCGAGAACACCAGACGGATGATCTCATCCTGAAAATCGGTCGCGGCACCGCCTGCGCCGTTGACGACCGTGTTGAAATCATAGAACAGATTGTATTCCTGATAAACAAAATATTCCACACCGTATGGGATCATCAGCAGGAACAGCAGTACCGTCTTGATGATGCGGTTGACCTTTTCGCTCAGCAGCGTGGACAGCAGCGAGAGGATCCCGGCTGCCGACATGGAAAACACAAAGATCAGCAGCAGATTCGTCCCGAAGGCCGTGCGCATCGTCGAGCATTTGAGCACGATCTCAAAATAAAACAGTGTCAGCGTGAACAGCAGCAGATTGAACAGAAAACTGCTGCACAGTGCCGTGACCAGCTTGCTCCGTTTTGCAGCAGGCTTTTGGGCCGGCCGCGGCTGACCGCCCTTTTCCGGCTGGATTTGGGGTTGATTTTTCATATTCTTGAATATTCACATCCGATCTCCGGTACGCATGCAGCACCGGAATGATAATTATTCTGTCTCACTGTCCTCAGCGCTGTCTGCGTCAGACACAGGCAGAGCAGTTGTCTCATCGGTTTCTGTGATATCGGTGCTGTCCGCGGTCGTGTCGGTGGATTCGGCTGGCTCGGTCGTTTTGGCCTCCTCCGGTGTGATGATGCTGTCGGGCGCGGGAACCGAGATCGCCGGGGTATCCGCCTGCGAATAGTCGAAGAAGCAGAGGTTCATGTCCACACTGCCGGAAATGCCGTCCACTATGCCGTTGCAGCTATACTGCCACATGCCGTAATCATAGATATAGGTCGGGCCGTCGCCGTATTCCGCGAGCCAGAACGGGATGCCCT
>CAMNJD010000008.1 GCA_946540705.1 uncultured Ruminococcus sp.
GTCGAGTGGCATACTTAACATGACAAATGAAGGAGATAAGGTGGTTGTCGACGGCAATTTTATCACAATGACAAATCAGGATCACAGCGAGTACCTAACAGCCGGAACGCTTGAAATCAAGGGCGATTTCTATCAATATGATGACGGCACAGAGTATGCCTTCCCTGCATCCGGAACGCATAAGGTGATTCTCTCCGGCACTGATAAGCAAACGGTGACCTTTGAAAGCTACGACAGCTCGCATTTTAACATTCTCTCCCTTACACAAGATTCTTCGCAGTATGTTTTCAGCGATGATCCATGCTGGGACACACTCAATAACGAAACACAAAATCCCGAATTCTCAACTGGCGATGTCAATGGTGACCATAGCGTTGATATGAAGGATGTTACGCTCATGCGACGCAAACTGGCTGATTGGGATGTCACGATCAACGAGCAATACGCCGATGTCAACGGCGATGGCTCCTTTGATATGAAGGATGTGACACTTCTGCGATGCTATCTTGCTAATTGGGATGTCACACTAGCATGACGAACAGAGCAGATCTGCGGTACATTTCGTACCGCAGGTCTGTCATATCGGAGGGAAAAAGTATGAAAAAAATGCTCTCATGTATACTTGCGGGAGCTTTGGCACTGCAAGTCACGCCAAAAAAAGCAAATGCAATGGCTCAAGGAAGCATAGAGGTCGGCTCTGCATCAATCAGTGCAGGTGAGACTTTTGAAATTCCAGTCATGATCAAGGAAAACCCCGGCATTACGGCATTGAATTTGAGTCTAATCTACGATACAGATAAACTGGAACTGCTCGGTGCAGAGGACGGAAAGATTCTTGGCACCTCGACATTCCTCACAACGGATATTCTGACAAAGAACCCATATATCCTAAATTGGGATGATCTCTCTAAGGTGAACAACACCGGTACCGGTACGGTTGCAACGCTCTCCTTTCGTGCAAAGGACAATGCAGCTGGTAACGCAAAAGTATCCGTTGAAGTCAATCAACGATCAACTTACAATGTTGATTTGGACGAGGTTGCATTTGAAATATTCAGTGGAACAGTCAGCATCATGTCAGGCGAAAATGTTCCTGCAATTATCGCAGATACAGTTTCCGGAAATCAGGGGGATATAGTTGAAATGCCGATCAGGCTCCAAAACAATCCCGGCATTACAGCATTAAATCTCAGCATCTCATATGACAACACAAAGCTGAAGCTGCTCGGTGCAGAGGACGGAAAGATTCTCGGTACATCGACATTTCTTGCAACAGATAAATTGACCAAGATACCTTATATTTTGGGGTGGGACGATCTCTCAAAGAAAAATAACACCGAAAATGGTATCGTAGCTACTCTGAAATTTGAGATACTGGCATTAGAAGAATCAACACCGGTTGAAATTGTGCTGAATCAACGCTCAACCTACAATGTGGATTTTGAAGAAGTCAAATTTGAAACAATAAATGGTTCAGTGAAAATTTACAAGGAACAAGGAAATCACGACTACAATGGTGATGGCGCCTTTTCAATAGCTGATGCGGTTATTCTAGCGAAGTTTTTATCAGAGGATACTACACTCACCGATAATCAACTACATAGTATACTTGATGCTGAGCCTGATGCAGATAATGATGGACTGATTACTATTCTTGATGTCTCATTTATCCTCTCGATTCTGAGTAGTAATGAATAAGTCAGTAGTGTAATGATAGGTTGGTTTATCTGATGCATCGATTAATGAAGGATCATTACAACTAAAACTACGCAGCCAGTCAGGAAACTGGCTGGCTGCACTTTTCTTTTCAGCATGGGAGTACAAACCGAAAAGTTGACATAAGTAGCAACTTGTAAATTGAAGGAGATTCTACTATGAAAAAGAAGGAATCTGCCTGTTAAGGACTTTTCGATATGTTTCGAGGATGGTCGATGGAAAATCGGATAGTTCACACCAATTCGATATTAAGTTGACACAAGTAGCAACTTTATGATTGATTGAAACGGCGCAGCCGGTCGAGAAAGGCTGGCTGCGCGGCTTTTTTGACGCAGAAAGGATTGTATTCTATGAATGAAGAATTGACTATGAACGATATTTTACAGCTCATACTGAAAGCAGGAAACGGTAAGATTACATTTTCGATAGGAGACATTATTATGCTCTGCATGATCTCCGGAAAATGCAAATTAGCAATGTTTGCTTTCTATGACAACATGAAAGACTTGATTGAATTATCCAAAGGAAAACCTGTTCCTTTTTCAGAAGTGAAATATGAAGAACCTTCTGAACATGATAATTCTGATGATGAGCAATCTGAAATCTGGTACGATGACTCGAAGCTGCGCAGTTGTGATTTGAGAGATTCGCTTCGCAGATACCCAATAGTTGCCGCGACGCAGCTTGATGAATTGCATCATGATATTATCAGCTATTGGGACAGCGAATGGGATACCGACGATCCAATGTATGGATTAACTATCAATATTGTCTTTGATGATAGTGAAGATGCAAAAGAGTATGGCGACGAATGGTATATTGAGGTTTATGCGAATGATGATGAAGATCGCCAATTCCATTTGTATATCAAAGACGGCGGGTATCAATTTACATGAAATCTATGTAGTGAACTAATAGTTGACACAAGTAGCAACTTTTTGATTTTTGGAGGTAGCTAATGGATAATGGAAAGCACTCACTTCCTCGTGTTTTCGACGGAAGAACATTCTTCTCTATTCCTAACTATCAACGCAGTTATGCTTGGGAAGAAAAGCAAATTAAAGACTTTTATGACGATTATATGAGTCATAAAAGCTCTCAAAACTACTACTATGGTACAATCTTGTTGCAAGAAGCCAAAAGTGGAAAGTACGAATTCTTTGAAATAGTCGATGGACAACAGCGTTTTACAACATTGATTATATTTATGAGTTGCTTAATTGCACGCTTATCCTCTATGGAACATGAAGATGCAAAAGCCCTAAATAAGCAGTACATTAAAAACGGAGATTTATATGTGTTAAGGCTCCAAGCGGATGATAATGATTTCTTTTCTACGGTAATTCTTGACGGAAAAAGTGTTAGTGAAACAAGAACGCCAGCTCAAAAAAGGCTTTTAGCAGCAAAACGCTTCTTTGACGAAAAAATACAAAACTGCACTGATGAACAGGTTGAAGAATTACTGGAAAAGATTTATTCAACTAATGTCTTGATCTATATCATTCAGGATAGCATCGAAGCCGCAATGATTTTTGAAACAACAAATGATCGTGGTAAAAGTTTGACTAATCTTGAAAAGACTAAAAGTTTTCTTATGTATAAGGCTTCGCTATGCCTTTTTCATCCGGAACATATCCTTGCAAAAATACAATCGAGATTCAGCGAAATATATAGAGATTTTGAGAGCATTTCATTGTTGAATATCAATGTGGATGAGAATTCAATATTGCAATATAACTATATCGCCTTTGAAAAATGGAAAACTGACAGTAACGCCAGAGAATACCAGAGATACATGGAAGCATTTAAGAGCGCAGTCGAAGAACTGACGAAGAATGTTGATCTTGTCGAATCAGAGAAAGCTCAATCAGATGAAGAAGATTTCGTTGAAGAAGAATCTCCTTTGTCGCAGTATATTGATGCTTATACCTACAACATTCAGCAGAGTTTCGCGGCGTTCAAAGCTATCTATGAAAGCAAATATCCCGAATTCATGGACATTGTTTCTCTTGATAGGACGGCATCCTTTATGCCGCTGTTAATGAAATGCTACATTTTTGACTCAACTACGGACAAATCGAAATTCAGAACTGTTTGCAGATTGTGTGAAATATTTAGTTTCAGGGTATTTGTTATATTTGATAAAATGGCAAACAAATTGCAGAGCAAGTGGTATAGTCTGGCAAGAGATTTTGAAGGCGATTTTAAGAAGGTATCTTATGAGATCGTGCAAATGATTGGAAGCGTGGAAAACGACGAAACCTTTATAGAAGCGTTAGCCGCATCAGATTTCGGTACGAAGTACAGTAGTCCAGAAAAGAACTATTTCTTCTGGAAATATGAGAATTACTTGCGAACAAACGAGCAACCGATAGCCACTCCCATGTCCCACGAGGATTTAAGACAA
>CAMNJD010000009.1 GCA_946540705.1 uncultured Ruminococcus sp.
CGCCAGCCCAGCGGCGTCGTTTTCATACAATCTGACGAAAAATCTGACTGCGCATCTTGCGCACCAGATTTAATCAGTGTTTCCCTAGAGAATATGTAATACTGACGGACAAAAATAGCGATAAGTGACATTGTATCTCAGTAATATCTGCCACCAGCACAATCTACTGCATAGGGTTCGCTTTTTTACGCAAGACATGTTATTCAAAAAAATATACTCCGATGGGAGGTTGAGATTCATGCAATATCAGATCATGCACAAGAATACCGTGATCGCTTTTGCAGACGAAGAACGCATCACAGAGATTTTGATTCCCGATCTCTGCCCGGCGTGCTTTGCAATCGGCATGCCGCTGACACGATGGCTGGATGACAGCATGATTGATACAAATCGCGCACATGCACGGTTGCTGTTCAAGGCATTGCGGATGCGTCCGAATGCAGATATTCACAAGCTGATCGAGGTCGGCCACGGCATCAGCATCACAGATAACTGGTGGATTCAGCGTACCAATGAAAGCCTCGATTACCGTGCACTGAAGCAGTATAATGAAGAATTGGCGGATATTGCACTATACGGTGCCTCCGACTCACAGAGCGGCGATATTTCCGGATATCGGGAACTGGGCACAGTCGGCAGCTTTGAGAAGGCTTGGCGTTTTCTTGAGGGCTCTTGGTATATGTTCAAGCAGGGGAGTACAACAGAACTGATTTCCGAATACTTCGCCTACCAGTTTCTCAAGGCAATGGGCGTAGGTTCAGCGGAATATCAGATTCATAGGACTGTCTCTGGTGAAACCGGGCTGGAATCTGTCTGCATTGTGACAAGGGATTTTACCGAAAATGCTTCTGTCGATTTCGAGCCGTTCAGCAACTATTATGACGACCGGGAGGAGCCGGAGTATATTCTGTCGCGCCTGTCGAAAAACCTGCATACAGACTATGTCATGATGTTGTTTTACGATGCACTGCTCTTCAACGGAGATCGTCACAATCAGAATGTCGGTTTTCTGCGCAACAGTGAAACGGGGGAGACTCTGGGACTGGCACCGTATTTTGACTTTAATCTGTCGCTGGCGGCTGTTGGCGTACCGCGGATCGATGCCGAGAAGGGGAATGTCTTTACCAGAGAACTGCTGTCCAATGAGATCTGCTGTGCAGTTGTCAAGGAGAATCTGCCGGAGAGAGAGCGAGTGCAGCACGCGGTTTCCGCCGCAGCAGATGCAACGTCAGCGGCGTTTCCGGATCAGCCGTTCCGGTATCAGCTGTTTGAGGATTACATCTTGCAGACCTATGATTTCTTTGTGTCACATCTATTATAATTTGGAGCGAATTCTCACGATTCGTTGCAGCAATTTTGCAGCAGTAAAATAGATTTATTCTATTAATAATAGCGGTGTGAAATTACTGAAAACAACGTATCTTCGAAATATTTGATACTTCGTGATATTAGATGAAAATCGATTTATAAAATTCATAACCCGAAGGTCGGTGGTTCAAATCCGCCCTCCGCAACCATATTAGCACCCCAATTTTGATACAATCGAAGTTGGGGTGCATTTTCATGCTCTCAAAATGTAGATATTTCGTTGTTTTCGAGGGTATAAGAAAACGATAGCTTGGATAATGGAGTATTTTAGCCCCGAAATAACGCTTTCAGTTGAAAATCCCTGCCAATAAAAAAACGATTACTCTTGTTATCGTTTTTTTATTGGCATTTTCGTTAATCGGGGTGCATTTTAGATTTTGACCGGTTTGAGCGTCATCCGGGCATAAAAAAACGAGCCTGCGGAGGCGAAAAATGTCTCCACAGGCTCATTGTATGCTGGGTGTTTATAATTCAGACCGACATCAAGAATCATCTTTTCCGTTAAGACTGTCTATGATCTCGATTCGATGGTCAGCCGCATATCTGCGAACATACTGATTATCCTTCGACGCAACGAAGGTCGGACGCCTCTTTATCTTGCCGAACAGCTCTTCCCCGATATATTCGACGCTGTCCGGAATCTCAAGGAACCGGAGCTTACGACAGTTCGCAAATGCACCGTCCTCGATCCGTTTCAGTCCGGACGGTAGAGATATTTTTTCAAGAGAGCGGCATTCAGCAAATGCATCTTTTTCAATCACTGTCACATCATCCGGTATCACAATTTCCGTGAGCTGATGACAGTGCAGGAACAACCCCATGCTGATTTTTGTGATATGCGCCGGGAGCTTCACGCTTTTCAGATTCACACATTTGTAAAATGCTTTTGAGCCGATGTATGTAACACTGTCAGGAATGATCATTTCGGTAAACTCGTGGCATTTTCGGAACGCATCCGCACCGATATATAAAAGACCGTCCGGCAGATCAACATTCTGAAGCCTCCAGCAGAAACGAAATGCTGCATCCTTGATATATTTCAGATTCTGTGAAAGCGTGACCTTTTCAAGCAGCCTGCTTCTTTCGAGCGCACCTGTTCCGATCACAGTCACACTGTCCGGCAGTGTCACACTGCCAATTTGATAATTGTCCGCAAGGGCGCTGTCTGCGATCGCATCTGTTCCATTCCTGATCACAATGTCATACCGTACCGTTTCACATTCTATTCTACGCACTCTGCCGACACACTTGTTGAACAGATATATACACCCGGATTGATCGGCAAGTGCTTCGATCTCTTTCCTGTTAATATAATCGAGATTGTATTTCAGATCATCCGGATTTTTTCCGGGGATCACATGGTATACAGCCGTGTCCACAGATTCGCGGGAATGGAAACTGATTCTATCCAGATCTTTGATCCTCAGATAATAGGAATCCATGACCAATCCGCCTGTAATATGTTTCGCCCAACAATGATACCAGCCTGAATAATACTTTCTTGCTGCTTCCTGCACCTTCCAGTCATACGCAGCCATTGCGCTTTTCCCCTGACGTGATGCTTTAAAACGGCAGAAAGACTCATAGGTAATCATCTGCATGATGTCACTGGGGATTTTCTGCATCTCGTTCTCCTGCATTTCCATATTGTTGCGCCCTTTCATGTTGTTAAATCGGTGATTTACTATAAATCTAGTATAGCACAAAAGAAGGTAAATTGCAATAACCTGACAGTTTACACGCATAAAAAAACACGGCACCCCGCTGAAAAGCAGAGTGCCGTTAAATCCGTATTTTCTATACCTCAATCTCCATTCCATTCCGCAGAGTGAACACCAGCTTGCCGTTCTCATCGACTTCCACGCTCTCTACCATGAGCCGCCATAGCTTCTCATCAAACTCTGTAACCGTCAGGTCATTCTCTTCGATTTCCCGGATCATGCCTTCCAGAAGCTCCTTTCGTGCGATCTGGTCGGCTTTTTTCTGCCTCATGCCGCATATGTGGCTGACATTCGCTGCAAATACAGACATTTTTCTGCCGGATTGCTTTTCAAAGATGTACGGCAGCAGATTACCTCAAATCAATACAACTTTGATGATCTGAATCAGCTCTCACTCTGCTTGATCATTTTGAAAGCTTGATGTCAAAAGGTGAACGCCGCGGCGCAGCCTTGCATTACTGCACTATGTATCATATTATGCTATACAGGTTTTCTGATTACGAAACGTATGCAGTGATATCGAGTGTTATAAATCCGAGTAACCCTTTCGGGATACTGTGATTTCTATGAATGAACGAAATTCCTCGCTGCTTTTTATTCTGTCAAATTGTAACAAACATTTCGCAAGGACATTGACAAATCGCCGCGCCGTGATTATAATATCACTGTAAAGCATACAAATCATATCAACATACTATGATAAATAGAAAGGCAGAGACCGGAAATGGCAGAGATTTCACTTTCTCCGCAGGAGGCGCGCATTCAGAAAACGGGCGGCAGAGTCGTGTTTGCTGAGGGCAGCCGCATCGAGAAAATCTACCGCAGCTTCGCGGATAC
>CAMNJD010000010.1 GCA_946540705.1 uncultured Ruminococcus sp.
CGCAAGCCCCAGCCAGCTGAAAGCGTCCGAGCCGCCTTCGCCGCCTTCGTTCAGGTTCTGGTTGACGACCTTGTAGCCGTTGCTTGTGAGCCAGTTTTTCGCCTCATCATCCGTTCTGCCGTAGCTGATGATGGCCTCGCTCAGATATTGGGTGGATGCCGCTGCCGCCTGCATCGGCTGTACCGCCATTTGCAGCCCCATTGCTGCCGTTATTGCAGCGGCTGTGAGCTTCGATCCGATGTTTTTCCACTTCATAGCGGAGACCTCCTTTTTTTGAGATTACCTACATTATAGCAAACGAAGAGATACAAAAGAGATACAAATCGCGCGGTCCCAGTCAGAATCATTGATCCTGCGCGCGATTCCAGTACAAAGCCGAATTTGTAACCTCCGCCCATGAATACTGCTCCATGTATACTCCCTGATAGGCTGCGACCGCGGCGTGCCTGCCGGTTCCGATGGGTGACAAAATGGAGATCGCAATACAGATAATACAGAAGACCATGCCGAAGATTTCAAAAGCAATATTAATCGTCAGAACCTGAAACAAGCCGTTTTCCCTCCGATCACCTTGAAATCAGCATACCAATTCTATTTCCGGATATTATACCGCGCCCTGTCCAAAGGGTGTCCAAAGAAAAGGGGCGTTCTCATGTCGTGAACGGCAAAATTTTAATTCAGAAGCTTGCTTTTTCAATGTTGATATGCTATAATGAATCATATAGTACAGAACATTCGGTGCTTGACCCCGGAGGATGAGAAACGGTGGAGCATTTTCTGCAATCAAACTTTATGACATTCCTGCTGCTGTCTGCACTGGCTGTCATTATGGCTGTGAACCGAAAAAAACAGATCCCGGCTGTCGGGCTGTTCCGCACGGGGATCCTTCTGATGCTGCTGCTCCTGGCCGGAGATTATATCGACCGGCACGGCTTTGAGATGGTCGCCAACCAAATTGATATTCCTGCCGCCGTTCGCTGGCGGACGGTCGGCAGCGTGGTCTGCTACACGGTACATCCGCTTGTCATTCTGCTGGAGGTGCTGATCATCAGCCCCTCCAAGAAAGTCTCGGCGTTGTGTACCGTACCGGCTGCCGTGAATGCGATTCTCATTGTTCCTGCGCTGTTTGGCAGCAGACTTGTATTCTAATGGTGGTGTCGCGTGCCGCTGTATGCCGCCCTCTATGCCATCCTATTCATTTATCTGGCTTCAGAACGTCCGGGAGCGTGTTGAGCAGATGTGCGGCGGAACGATGATACTGAACAGTGAGACCGGCGCCGGCACAGAGGTGTCATTGCTGATTCCGCACCGTGCGCAGGCAAAAAAGGAGAGCGCTCATGAAAGCAGTCTGTATAGATGATGAACCGCTGGCGGTGGAATATACGCTGAAACAAAGTAAACAGCTTTCGGAAATTTCCGAGGCAAAGGGCTTTATAAATGCGGATGAGGCGCTTGAATGGATTTGCAGCCACCCGACTGATATAGTCCTACTGGATATCAATATGCCGGGAATGGACGGCATAACGCTCGCGGCGAAAATCAAGCAGCACAAGCCGGATACTGCGGTTTTGTTCCTGACAGCGTACAGAGACTACGCTTTTGACGCATTTGCCGTACATCCGGCCGGCTACCTGCTGAAACCGATATCGCTGGAAAAGCTGGCAGCGGAGGTGCATCATGTCAGCGGGAAGGCATCCGATCCTCCGCCTGCGCATATTCAGATCAAAACCTTCGGACTCTTTGATGTGTATGTGGACGGAAAGCCCGTCAGCTTTAAGCTCTCCAAGGCAAAGGAGATCCTGGCTTTTCTGGTGGACAAGCAGGGCTTCGGCATCCGGCGCGCGGAGCTCTTTGCCGCACTGTGGGAGGATGCGCTGTACGACCGGAAACGGCAGAAGCAGCTTGATGTCTATATCCGTTCGCTCCGCGACGCGCTGCATGAATACGGCATTTCAGAGATCCTGAAAATGGAGAAGGGAATCCTCCGGGTGGATCCGGATTCTTTCTCCTGCGACACGTATCTGTTCTATGCCGGCGACAACAGCGCCATCAATGCGTATCGCGGAGAGTACATGAGCTCTTATTCATGGGCAAGCGTGACGGAAAGCTTCCTCTACTGGAAGGCACGCCGCAAAACAAAGAATCCGGCCATATGACCCCCGCTGCCTGACTGACACCTGAGGAAAGGATGAAACATATGATATCATTTATTTCGGCGCTTGCTGTGCTGGTGCTGGGATACATTTTTTACGGGAGACTGACGGAAAAGGTATTCGCTCCCGATGACCGCAAGACCCCCGCGGTCACAGACACCGACGGCGTGGATTTTATCCCGCTGAAAACACGCAAAGCGGTTTTGATACAGCTTCTGAACATTGCCGGCACAGGGCCGATCTTCGGCGCGCTCATGGGTGCCTGCTTCGGACCCGTGGTCTTTCTGTGGATCGTATTCGGTGCGATCCTCGGCGGTGCGGTGCATGATTATATGAGCGGTATGATCTCGGAACGGAACAAGGGCGCGTCCGTTGCGGAGCTTTCGGGCAAATATCTTGGAAAGCCTGCGCTGTATATTATGCGTATCTTTTCGGTTCTGCTGCTGCTGCTGACGGGCACGGTATTTGTAACGAGCCCTGCGGAGCTGATCGCCAGCCTGACGCCCGCGGTTCTTTCCAAGGGCTTCTGGATCGTTGTGATCCTGATTTATTATCTGCTTGCCACGCTCATGCCGATTGATAAGATCATCGGCAGACTTTACCCGGTGTTTGGCATTGTGCTGATCGTAACGGCGGTCAGCATTGCAGGCGGAATGTTCTTCCTGCCTGAGTATACGATACCGGAGATCACGCTTGCCGATCTGCACCCCGATCATCTTCCGATATGGCCTTTTATGTTCATCACGGTTGCCTGCGGTGCGATTTCGGGCTTCCATGCGACACAGTCGCCCATGATGGCAAAATGCATCACATCTGAAAAGGAAGGCAGAAAGGTGTTCTACGGCGCGATGATCATCGAATCTGTCA
Organism: uncultured Ruminococcus sp.; assembly: GCA_946540705.1. Taxonomy (GTDB): domain Bacteria; phylum Bacillota; class Clostridia; order Oscillospirales; family Ruminococcaceae; genus Firm-04. The sequence continues at coordinate 3,021 of CAMNJD010000010.1, forward strand.
TCGCACTGGTATGGGCAGCGGCAGGCGTGGCGTTCTACGGCGGAACCGAGCTGCTCAATGCGGCACTGAGCACCAACGGTCAGTCCTCGACGGTCTATGAGATCTGCCGGACGATGCTGGGCGGTGTCGGCGGCATACTTGCCGTCATCGGCGTGGTGATCTGTCCGGTCACATCGGGCGATACTGCTTTCCGAAGCGCCAGACTGATCCTGGCCGAATGGACGGGTCTGAAGCAGAAGGCCTTTCGGGGCAGACTGATTCTTACGATTCCGCTGCTTGCTGTCGGAGCAATCCTCACACAGCTTGATTTCAATGTGCTGTGGAGGTATTTCTCGTGGAGCAACCAGACCCTCGCAATGATCTCCCTGTGGACAGCGACTTCCTATCTCATCCGGCACGCAAAAAAGAAGCTGTATTCCCTGATTACTGCGCTTCCCGCCGCATTTATGTCTTCGGTCAGCCTGACGTATATCCTCATGGCGGATGAGGGCTTCTCCCTTTCCGCAAATGTCTCTT
>CAMNJD010000011.1 GCA_946540705.1 uncultured Ruminococcus sp.
GACCAATCAGGGTAAGGCGAATGCCGAGACAAACGGTGACGGCGTTGCAGATGCCGCCGATCTGAACAAGGTCATGATGTACCTGGCCAAGAAGATGACCTGGGATCAGTTTATCGCATAATTTTCCACTATAGCTATGACACGGATACGGTCATTTTGGCCGTATCCGCGTTCGCATATAAGAAAATGGTGGATAATTTTACAAATTCACCAAAAAAATCCGGTTTTCCGGAAAGAAAGAGGAGGATTTACCATGTACCATTTCACACAATTCAGAAGGTCAGTGTCCGGCGTCCTCAGCGCTGCAATTCTGACCACGGCTGTCAGCGCCTATGAACCGCCGCTGTCTGTCCGGGCGGCGGATCCGGATTATTCACAGGCTCTGGCACTTTCCCTCTACTTCTATGATGCGAACCAGTGCGGTTCCGGCATCACAGACGGCCCGCTGACATGGCGCGGTGACTGTCACACCTATGACGCGAAAGTGAATCTGAGCGATGCTGTCGGCCTTTCATCCGGCGAATCAGAAGCGGTCAAACAGGCAAACGGAAACTCTGCGATCATTGATGCATCCGGCGGTTATCACGATGCGGGAGATCATATCAAATTTTCTGTTACGATTGGATTTGCGTGTACCTCGCTCGCATGGTCTTATTTTTCCTATCCGGATGCGTTTGCTAAGGCCGAGTGTACGGATCATCTGAAGTATATTCTCAGAAATATGTGCGATTACCTTATGAAAGTCACATTTCTGGATGGTAGCGGCAATGTGATCGCGTATGTCGATCAGGTCGCCTCGGAGGGCGAGGATCACAGCGTGTGGACTGCACCGGAAGATCAGACCATGAAGCGTACAGTTTTCTTCGCAAGCCCATCGACGCCGATTGCAGATTCAGCAGGCGAAATGGCGGCTGCACTGGCATCAACTTCCCTTGCATTCAAAAATGATGACCCTGCTTATGCAGCAAACTGCCTGAAATACGCAAAGGCGCTCTCTGCTTTCGGAGAGAAATATCCGTCCTATAAAGCAACCGGACGCGGCGGTATGTATGACGGCAGCTCTTCACTGAAGGATGACCTTGCCTGGGGAAAGCTCTGGTGTGATCTGGCTGACAACGACGGTAAGCTTCCCGACGGATACACACCGCCTGTTACGCTGACAGGAGACAAATCATTCAGCAACGGCGATTATGACGGCTGGCTGTATTGCTGGGGCAAGGTTTACGGCGGTTATTCCTCACTGCTTGCTGAACTGGGCTTTGACGGCGACCGCTATAAAAATGAAGTAAAACTCGAGGTCAACGGTACCGGCAACGGCAAATTCACGAACTCCACCTATGCCGCGAACTGGGGCTGGGGCTCTGCACGTTATAACTGCGCGCTTCAGTGTGAGGCATGGCGTTCCGGTGATGCGGCACTCCAGGCCGCAGCAAAGTATCAGATGGACTGTATTCTCCAATCCAGTACAGCCTTTCAGAGTTATCTTGTCGGTTATGGCAGCAGCTATCCGCTGCATTATCATCACCGTGCAGCAAACACAGGCAACTGTAATTCAGCGGAGGATACCGCAGCGGAGAGTGTTCTCTACGGTGCATTGCTCGGCGGCCCGAATGAGAACGGCGGTTACGAGGATAATAAAAATACTTACGGCTGCACGGAGCCTGCACTGGACTACAACGGATGCTTTGTGCTTGCAATCACTCCGCTTGTAAGCCGGGCCGCAGACGCAAATGCGAACGGTACAAAGGCAACAATCAAAAATGCAGCAGAGATCAACGAAAACTTTGATTTCGGCGGAAAAACCGTCCCGGAGGTCACTACGACTACAACTTCTGCCACAACCACGACAACTACGACGACCACTTCGACAGAAACCACGCTGCCTTCCGCGGCGCCGATGCTCGGCGATGTGGATGATAACGGCAAGGTTGATATTCTGGACGGCGTTCTGCTGGCGCGTCTCGTCGGCGATGATAGTACGCTGAAGCGAGAGGATATCACTGACCGCGGCAAGCTGAATGCAGACGTCACGCAGGACGGCAGAGTTCAGATCAATGACCTTGACAAGCTGATGCGCGTGTTTGCGAAGTATGATACTCTGCCCACGGCGGGCTGAACAAATGATCGGTTAATCCCGGGTGAATCGCGTACAGTGTTTGCTGTACGCGATTCCGTGTCTGCATCAGACGTACAACAAATTTGCGAGCACTATACGCACGATACGAACAGTCGGAGGAGAGAAAAGTATGTCAACTGAAAATAAGCGTATTCGCGAAGAAAAACGAACCAAAGCACAGCAGATCATCCGCAGGATCGGCCTGTGGTGCTTTGCATTTTTGCTGTTCTGGGTGATTTCCTACGGTGCGAATAATCGCCTCGAAGTCTCGGAATATACATATGAGACAAACCAGCTTGCATACTCATTTGACGGCTTTCGGATTGTGCATCTGTCCGATCTTCACAACAAGATCTTTGCACGGAACAACGGCGTACTGCTGGAACAGGTCAAGGCGCTCCGCCCGGACATCATTGTCCTGACCGGGGATTTCATTGATGCGAGTAATCACACGGATATAGATGCTGCGCTGCTCTTTATGCAGCAGATCCCGAAGATTGCGCCGACATACTATGTGACCGGTAATCATGAGTATATGATTGACCGGAACAAGCTCGAAGATTTCCTGAAGAAAACGGAGTCTGCCGGTGTACATGTGATGAAGAACGAGAGCGTTCAGATCAGTTCAAAAACCGGCCAGACCTTTACGCTGATCGGCATGGATGACAATTCACTTCAGGCCAATCTGCTCGGCACGCTTGCGGAAGAGTCGGAGGATGATTTTCAGGTTCTGCTTGCGCATGAACCGCAGTATCTGAGCGATTGCTATGCTCCTTCCGGCGTTGATCTTGTTTTTTCCGGTCACGCGCACGGCGGACAGTTCCGTATTCCATTTACGCATCAGGGGCTCTATGCGCCTGATCAGGGCGTTCTGCCGAAGCTGACAGAGGGTATTGCCCGGGAACAGGACACAACAATGTACATCAGCAGAGGACTGGGCAACAGCGGGTTTCCGCTGCGGCTGTTCAATCATCCGGAGATTGTCTGCGTTACGCTGAAAACGGTGACCGGAAGCTGATGAAACTGAAACGAAAAGTGAGGTGTACGCGGTGCGCATTGCACTAATTCTGACCGGCGGGACGATTTGCAGCCGGGCGGACAGCTCCGGAGCCCGGCGGAGCGATGCGGGGACTGCCGTGACCGTTCTGGAGGATTATTACCGGGCACATCATCCGTATTCCTCAGTTGCATTTGATGTTATGATGCCGCTTGATAAGCTGAGTGAGGATCTGACGCCGGAGGACTGGTGTGAGCTGATTCGTGCGATTGCTTCTCTTGGTGCTGAGCTTCCTGACGGGATCATTATTGCACATGGAACGGATACCCTGGAACAGACCGCCTCGATGCTTTCGGCTGCACTGTTTGGAATTTCGATTCCGGTGATTCTGGTTTCTGCGATCGCGCCGCTGGATGATCCTTCCGGCAACGGACATGCCAACTTTGCGGCGGCTGTCAGATTGATTTGCAGAAATCTGGAGCCGGGTGTCTGGGCGGTGTATGAAAACAGTGACGGAGAAATGTATCTGCACCGCGGATTTGAGCTCGAGCCCTGTAAGCATGACAGTCTCAGCTTTTTCAGCTCCGGGATGCAGACCGTTGATGCAGTGCTGGAAGCACCGAAAATGATTGCAAAAAAAGAAGCCCGCCTTGATCTGCGGGCTTTGGGCGAGCATGCGCAGCAAGTCCCGGAGGTCTTGCTGCTGCGGCCGTACAACGGTCTGCGGTATGACCGGATTGATCTGAACGGGCTTGCAGCGGTTGTTCACGGAACCTATCATTCGGAAACCGCAAATGCTTCGCGGTATTCTCCTTACGGAATGCAGACACTGCTGCTTCGGTGCAGGGAAGCGGGACTTCCGTGTTTTCTTGCACCGTGCCGGATGCAGAAGCAAAGCTACGGATCCGGATTTGATCTGGTACAGGCGGGCGTGATTCCGCTGGAACAAATGTCACT
>CAMNJD010000012.1 GCA_946540705.1 uncultured Ruminococcus sp.
CAGATATATCTTGATTGCCGTCAATTCAGTGCGGTATCCGGTTGTCTCCCTCTGATACCTGAATCCGTGCGATCCTGCCCCACGGCGGGGTGACTTCTTGATTGTTCAGCAGCCAAAGCACGGGAATGCCTATTGCCTCGGATTCCCCGGGGAACGGAGCATAGCCGTCCGTCAGGATGATGATGCTCACGGGAAGCTGTTCCTGCATCTGCTCGCGCACATAATCAAAGATGATGTCAAACCGCGTACCGCCGCCGCCCTCGGGACGGATCGCGCGGAATTCTTCCTCGTCTGCAAAGGGCTTCGGCGGAACGACCTCGGCATCGAAAAATCCCAGCCAACCCGCGAGCCTGCCGTTGAACTGATCGATCGCGCCCTTGATCTCGGAATATGCTGATGCGATCATGTCGTCGGACATGCTGCCGGAGGTGTCAATCATGAAGAGGATATTCGCGGCGAAATCGTCCTTTTCGTTGAAATCCGGCAGAAAGAACGGACAGTCGTCCATGCGGCGGTCGGGCGGCATGAAGGAATAGTCCGTGATCTCCTCCTGCACAAAATCCTGCAAAACCGTGCGCCAGTCCGTCTGCGGATGATGCAGCTTTTGGAGCAGCCGCCGCGCACCAATCGGAATTCCGCCGCAATCCTTAGAGGACTCACGGACTGAAATTGCCTCGCAGGCATCGCTGAGCCGCTTTCGCCAGATATCGCGCCGGAGATTGCGTGTGCGTTCATCCGTCTGTCCCCACTTGGAATGGTCGTCGTGAAAGCCACCGCCGCCCTGCTGTGCACCGGAACCGCTGTTTCCGGAGCCTGGCATCTGACCGTCCGGCAGAACTGATCGTCCGTTGCCCGTATCCGGTTTGCCGCTCCCGGATTGATCGTTGCTGTCATTGCCGGAACCGTGCATCTGCCCCTCTGGCTGTTCTGATCGTCCGTTGCCCGTATCCGGTTTGCCGCTCCCAAATTGATCGTTGCTGTCATTGCCGGAACCGGGCATCTGACCCTCTGGATGTTCTGATTGTCCGCTTTTCACGCTGTTCTGCTGCGAATTGCCGCCACCTTTTCGCCTTTTCTTCTTCACCAGCATGTCATAGACCTGCTCGGCGGTGTATTCGAATCCCTCTTTGCCGTCCGGCGCCTTGTGCATCGACTCGCCGTATGCACGCAGCGTGATTGACTGTATATTCATCCCGTTCGACTGCAGAATATTGGAGTTGACCACGATATCGCACGCGATGTTGAAGAGCTCATTGTCGCGGTCGCCGGTGCGGGCACAGTGCTCCAGGACAATGTGCATGATCTCGTGCATCAGGATGAATTCGAGCTCAGAATCGCTCAGCTCGTCCAGAAAGGCGGGCGAAAACATGATTGTTTCACCATTCGTTGCGGCGGTTTCGACCGTATCGTCAAGCGCAAATTTCGTGTGCATCAGCATAAGACCGTAAAAACCCTGTTTCAGCAGGATCCGCATCCGCGTGAGTAAGAGCCGTTTCGCATAGGCGCGCTTTTGTTCGTCAGACAGAACCATTCATCAGACTCCCTTTCGTACTGAGCCATCGTGAAAATTCCGGTATTTTCATCAATGTCTGCTTGTAATCCGGCGTGAGAAACATGTAATCGCGCATCAGCACCGCAGAGAAATCCGGCGGCATTCTGTCGGCATACCGGATGGAATTTGCGATGCAGTCAAGTTCATCCTTATGTGCGCGTGCGTAGGCGGTCATGGAGGAGATCAGTGCGTAGAGTACATCCCCGCTTTTCGGCAGAGGCGGCATTTTCCCGTCAAAGATATCGGCGATATCGGGCAGCTCACGGTAAACCTTTGTCCATGTGCGGAATTCCACCGTCGCGCCCGAACCGATCACGCCAGCGATCAGCGGATACATTGCATCCACATCATCGCTGACGCTGCTGAGCAGATTGCTGACCATCTCCCACGCACGCGGGGTCGGGAACGCGAGATCGTCCGCATTCGCGTTGAACTGCGACAGATAGCTCTGACGGAAGGACAGAAAGCCGATCACCTTCGCGTGAATGCCCTTGCGGATTGCCCATTCCCTCCACGATGCAAAGCTGACATCAATTTCAATGTGCATCAGACGGTTTGCAAGCGCCTTCGGCATCTTGTAGGCGACGGACTTGTCGGTCATGCGGTTGCCTGCCGCAATGACGATGCAGTTTTCGGGCAGCTTATGCTCGCCGACAGTTCGGTCAAGTGTGATCTGATATGCCGCCGCTTGAACTGACTGAGGTGCCGCAGAGATTTCATCCAGAAACAGAATATTGACAATCCTGTCATCTGCATCCATCTGGAATATCTGAGGTCTGAGCCAGATCGCAAGTGTCTTGTCTGCGTTTGCCGTCGGGATTCCGCGCAGGTCGATCGGGTTGAAGAGCAGCAGTCGCACATCGGTGACATGCACGGTCTTCCCCGTGCTGTGTCCAATCTCGTCGGCGATCTGCCGCACCGCCTGCGATTTACCGACACCGGGCGGGCCCCATAGCATCACGGAGGGCACGGTGCGCACGGGCAGCTCGCCGTTGATCACTGTGCTGTATGCGCGTGTGAGTTGACCGACTGCCTCACCGACTGTCAGCAGCGGAATATTGCCTGCTTTGATTTCATCCATATCAGATTACCCCCAGTTTCTTGTCGAGCTTTTCGAGCTCTCTGCGATAATACATGATCTGCTCACTGTAACCCTCATCCTTTTGCAGCTGTGCCTGCAGATCGTTTTGCATTTGCTGCTTTTCCCCCAGTGCATCCTCCAGCTTTTCCAGGTATTTCTCCAGTGTATCCAGCCGGTTGTCAATGCGGATCAGATTGCCCGTTTCAGTTTCGCCGAGCTCGATATAATACCGTCCGCTGCGCTCCGCCCATAAAAATGGTTTATGTAAGGACATATTGGCCGGCAGAATGATGCGGAAGCCGCGGTAGGTCATCAGCTCCTTTTCGAGCGGCTGCAGCTCATGTGCCCGCAG
>CAMNJD010000013.1 GCA_946540705.1 uncultured Ruminococcus sp.
CACCCTGAAGCAGCAGTACGGGAACAGCGAAGGTTCATCCTATCCATCGCTCGGTTATGCACTCTGCGATATCAACCGGGATAATAATCCGGAGCTGTTTGTCGCATATCTGCCGGGATTTCGGGAGGATGAGAGCTATATTGCAGATGTGTTCTGCATCAGCGGCGGGAAGGTTTATTCATTGAATCAGTCAAAACAGGAGCCGTTCATCGGTCTGACCGACAAGGGTTATCTTTCCTGCGGTTCATTCTGGGGCGGCGGCAGTCAGACCTTTTATCAATACGAAGGCGCGGCGAAATATATAGAATGGGATACTGTCTCACTCACATTCGATTCTGATTATAATAACTGTTTTTACAGCGTTCAGAATACTTCCGGAACCCGTCGCCTCACAGAACAGGAATTCAATTCGGTCATAGATTCCTACGGTTCTCACTATGAATTATCGCTGACCCCGCTGACAAGCCTGAACAATAGCGGCAGTCAGGATTCCAAATCCGAAGGCGGCAATTCGGACGATCCGCTCTGGGAATACAAGGATACAAGCAATCTGATAGCAATCGGAAAAGCGACTCCGATCGGCGATGTGCTCAGCATCCGTCCGTATGAATCCGATGAAGTAGAGGCGCTGATCAAGATTCCGAAGGGCAGCTATGTCGGCATCGTCTATTTCGACGGCGACTGGATGTATGTCAAATACTATGCGGATTATAACTCACCGATCTATTACGGTTATGTGCGTGCCAATAAAATCGAGGTGACAAAGTATTACCAGCAGGACTATTGAACCGAGAACGGAGGGTAATCAATGAAAGATATGCAGAATACGCCGCCCGGATGGGGCGGTAAGAACAATAACACACCCTGGAATGACCCGCAGCAGCAGGCTGGCTCACCGATTTCGCAGCAGGCGCCCGTTTCGTATCAGCAGCAGGCTCCGGTTTCGCCGGTACAACCGGTTGCTTCGGCAAACCAAAACAGCGGTTCAGCAGGAAAGATCGTATTGCTGTTGTCTCTGGTAATACTTGCTGTCGGCGGCGGCATATTCGGAGCGGTATATTTCGCAAAGCAGCGCGGTGAGAAGCCGGCAGCATCTGCATCCGTGCAGGAACTGCAGCAGACGGAGGGCACCGGCTCTGCGCAGACCGCACTCAACAGTGAATCCGCCGGCGGTCAGCCGGGCAATCATCTGCCCTCCGGCATTACGCTGGCATATAACACGGTCAGTCTGACAGTCGGAGACAGCCTGCAGTATCCGCCGGTAAAGCTGACACCGGAGGATGCCGAGGATCAGGCGCTGATCTGGTCTTCATCCGATATTAAGATCGCCGCTGTCGATGCCTCCGGCATGATCGTGGGCGTGTCCGAGGGAAGCTGCACGGTCACAGTCAGTGCGCACGGGAATCCGGCTGTCAGTGCGGCAATCACGGTGACAGTCAATCCGACCGGCACAGCATCCGAAGATAAACCCGCTGGGTCAAACACGCAAACCACACAGCCGAAGCAATATACGATTTCATACGAAGGGTATGTGTCAGCAGATCAATCCGGCGGAAAGATATCAATGTACGCTGAGCCGACAACACGGGCAAGTGTCATCCAGAGCATTCCGGACGGTACACTTCTGAAGCTGTATGAATCAGAAGAATTGTTTTGGTATTACGCAACCTATAACGGCGTGAGCGGTTATCTCTCAGCGACAGTGAATAAGAAGACCGACGCGCTGTTTGACGGGGACGGTTATTTGTCGAATATTGCAACGACGACCGGTGAATCAGTCAATCTCCGCAGCATTCCTTCAAAGGACGGAAAAGTACTGACAAAGATTCCGAACGGAACAGAAGTTTATACCGGAACAATTATCGGCGAATGGCGCGGTGTAACATATTGGGCTAACAATCAGAAATATCAGGGCTTCGTTGCCTCACGTTTTGTTTTGGATGATTGGGTTAATTCATCGCTGACAGGAGTTATCTCAACAACAACCGGAGAATCCGTCAATCTGCGGAGTGAGCCCTCAACGAGCAGCAAGGTCCTCACAAAAATCCCGAACGGTGCGACAGTCTCTGCTGATAGCTGGCAGCTGTATTCCGGGAACTGGTACCGCGTCACCTATAACGGGCAGACCGGATATATCCGACAAGACCTTGTCAGGCACTGACAGAAACAGGATCGGAGGTTTATTATGAGCAGTATGAACAACCCGCCCCCCGGCTGGGGCGGCGGTCAGAATCATCATTCACCGTGGGGTTCCGCGCCGCAGAGTCAGCCTCCGGTTCCGCCATCCGAAAAGCCGCAGACACCCATGCCCCAGCAGACTCCTTCTGTCGCGGAGCAGCCCGTTCAGCCGCCAGTGTCGGTTCAGCCGGCATTCCGCGGAGGAGAGACGGGATCGTCTTCCGGAAATGTGCCGCCTGTTCCGCCGCAGCCTGCGAAAAAATCACCGCTCGGATTCGTTGCCATTCTGTGTGCTATGGTACTGGTTGCCTTTGCCTCGGTTTTCATCGGCATCAAGCTGGCATCGAAAAAACAGAATGTGCTGGAGGCATCCTCTGCGGCTGATTCGACAACCACGCAGACAACTGCCGCTGACCAGCAATCTGAAATGAACAGCACAGCTGCATCATTGGATTCGGAGTCTGCTGTTTCAACGACTGTGACCTCAGGGTCAGAGAATGCGTATTCTTCTGTCACAGCAGCAACGACTATTTCAACTACCTCTGCTTTAGTCACTTCTACAGCGGCTGCCACAACTGTGACGACGGTCAAACCTGCGACCACTTCAAAAGTGACCACGACCGCAAAGGCTGTGACAACAACGACCACAACGATGACAACAGCGGCAAAAATGCCGGGAAGCATCAAGGAATATCCAAGTGTGGATATCGACATTTATCCGGAATATCACACTGCTATTGTCGAGTGCTTTTCATCTGACGGAACAGAATTTGCTGAAATACCCAGTGATATTCTTGATATACATGATGTGTATTATTGTTTGATCGATATCAATGCAGATGATAATCCTGAGTTGATTCTCTATGATAAAAACAGCTATATCCTTAAACTATATACAACAATCAACGGAAACCATATCCAGCTGCTCGACAATACATCAAGCTACGGCGGCGTATGGTCTCCCGAAGCCGGAATGACAAATAGCGGATATTTCACTTTTTCAAGCGGAGGAGGCGGAGGTTCTGCAATATCCTTCAGCCATTATGTAAAAGGCCAGACAATGACAGAAGACGGCGCAGTGATCTGGAGGGGGGATTCCGTGGTGTATCAATCTGCAGACGGAAAAGAGCATTCGATCACAGAACAGGAAGCGCAAAGTATTATTGCTTCTTATGGCGAAAAGATGCGGCTGTTTCAATGAATATCAAAGGAGAAAGGTCGTGGCAAAAGGGAAATCATTTTGTATTCTGCGCTCATTCTGATGTTCGGGGTCAATGTGTTTCTTGCGACATACATTATCATGTCAAACAAAAACGGGAACACCAATACCCTCGGAGTATCGGCAGAACCTTGTCAAACACAAGTGATTTCATAGGAGGTTTATCATGAACAGTGATAATAGTATGCCGCCGGGCTGAGCCGGCAGTCCGAACAATGATTCATCGCGGGGCTCAGCAGCGCAGCGCCAGCCGCCTGTTTCGCCGCGGCATGTGCCGCGGAATGGGGTTGCGTCGCTGTGGTTGTTCTGTAATCGGTGAATTCATTG
>CAMNJD010000014.1 GCA_946540705.1 uncultured Ruminococcus sp.
GGATGCGAACGGGAGATCATAGCCGAATACAGCCACGCGGAATTCCCGCCCCTGGCATAGCTCCTCGACCAGAACGGTGCTGTCCTGTGTAAATGCGCGCTTCATCAGAGTGACCAGTTCCTCACGCTCATGCGCGATGCCTGTTGCAACAGCGGAATCGCTGCCGGACGGCTTGATAAAGAGCGGATATTCAAGTTTTTCTTCGATGCGGTCGCATTCGCGGTCAAGCCGGCTGAGGTATCTGTTTGAGACAGATGCCCAATTCGGAATCGGGATGCGGGATTCCTGAAGCAGTGCATGTGTCAGTGCCTTGTTGCGGCAGACCGCTGAACCGGAGATGCCGTTCCCGACATAAGGGATATGCGAGAGCTCACAAAGCCCCTGAATCGCACCGTCCTCGCCGTATGCGCCCTGAAGCAGTGAGAAGATCACGTCAATGCGCTTCAGCGTGTAGGTTCCGTCCTCAAGGATCAGGATGCCGCGGTGTGCGGGATCCGGGGAGAGAATTGCAGAGGTGCAGTCGGAGTTTTCACTCCAGTTGCCGTCCTCGATCTCTGTAAAATCGCCCGGAAAATAGAGCCAGCGGCCTTTTCGGTTGATGCCGACCGGGACCACTTCATATTTTTCCTCCGGCAGCGCTCTGAGAACGGATGCCGCGGAAATCTGCGATTCCGTATAGTCATTGGATGCGCCGCCGAACAGAACGAGCAGCTTGATTTTTGCCATGTCCGCCGTTTCCTTTCTGTCTGCTGATATCATTTAAGCCGTTCTTTCTTATGTTTTCCTGCGATTTGGGCATTTTGCCATTTGTGCATTATTCTGATAGCTGCATGCTGAAACATTGGAAAAACGCTGAAAGAGTGAAAAAACTGCGTGAACACGATGAACTGCGTCAATTCACGGCAATTTTTCGGACAATCTTATTTTAGCATACTTCACAAAAAAATGCAAGTGTTTTTTTGCAATTTCACAGAAAAAATTTTGAAATTTCCGTGAATCCGCAAAGATGCGGGGAATCTTCTTGCTTTTTTTCACAAAAACCGGGTTGGCTCCCCTCGCATCTGCCGGCTGCATGCGCTTTGTATGCTGTTCCGGCACCTGCGCCCCCGCTTCCGCATATTTTTCGTTCTGCACCATTGCACTTTTTCCTGTGATATGGTATAACCGGGCAGTGCCCGGCTCCAATTTTACTCCGATGTTTTCATTCTGAGATTATTTCATCTGCTCCCATTGCACTTTTCTGCATTATATGGTATAATTATTGCAGATAACTGACATTGAGGAGGGACAACATTGAGATTCACCTTTTCGGTCATATATTCGCTCCTGATTATCGCACTCGGAGTTTGCAGCGTGATTGCATGGAAATCCAGAAAAGCGATCGGAAGATCGGTTACACAGCTTGAGGGTTCTTTGATCCCGCCGGTTATGGGCAATCTTCTGATCGTCGGCTCTGATAACCGGAAGATCGCTCTGGCCGGCTCATATATTTACTTTATCGGCATGGATCTCGTTATGTATGCACTGGTCTATTTCACGGCCAGATACTGCAAGCTGCGCGGCCCGCGGCACAGGATTCCCAATGCGGTCTATGTGATCCTTGCGCTGGATGTTCTTCAGCTCATGCTGAATCCGCTGTTCGGACACGCATTTGTGCTGGAACGGATTTCCGTTGACCGTTTCGACTATTATCGGCTGATCCCGCTTGCCGGGCAGGTATTTCACCGTGCTGCGGTTTACGGTGTATTCCTTGCAGTAGTCCTGATCTATATTGTTATGGTCGTCCGCACGCCGCGTATCTACTCAGAACGCTATTTCATCATTTTGCTTTCGATGATTCTTTTCGGGCTCTGGCAGACCTTCTATATTTTTTCACGGACGCCGATTGACCGTTCGATGATCGGATTTGCAATGTTCGGGCTGCTGATTTTCTACTTTTCTCTGTATTACAGACCTCTGCGGCTGCTTGACCGGATGCTGTCCGATATCGTATCCGATCTCTCTGAGGCACTGTATTTGTTTGATCCGAACGGAAAATGTCTCTGGGCAAATGAGAAAGGCTGTGAACTGGCCGGCGTGAAGGACGAGAATTACGATACTGTGACGGCAGCGCTGACTGAGCTTTTCGGCGATCCTTCGGAAAACACCGAAGCACGCCGCCTGCAACGCATTATCGGCACCGGCGGCGATGTGCAGTATTACACACTGGAGGAAAACCGGGTAATCGACAGCAGTGGACAGCTTTCGGGAACTTACCTCCGGATTCAGGATGTGACAGAGGCACAGCAGAAGCTGAAGCGTGATCTCTATGACGCAACGCATGACAGCCTGACCGGGCTTTATACACGCGAATTCCTTTATCAGCGCATTACAGAGCTTCTGCGGGTGCATCCGGAGATATCATATTATATAGTATTCATTGACGTCAAGAATTTTAAGGTCGTGAATGATATTTTCGGTGTTGAGTTCGGCGATCATGCACTTCAATGTATTGCTGACTGGCTGCGGGATATCGTGACTGAACGCTGCTGTTACGGGCGGCTCATCGGAGATACCTTCGGCCTGTGTATTCCTGAGTCGGAGTTTGACCACGAAAAGCTGGAGGAGCTCCTTTCCGTTTTTAAGATCAGAAGCGAGCGGGCAGAATATCATTTGCTCATTCACATGGGCGTATATCCGGCAGACCTCATGGATGCGGATGTTCCGGTCATGTTTGACC
>CAMNJD010000015.1 GCA_946540705.1 uncultured Ruminococcus sp.
CAGCAAGGAGTTTTCGTGCAAGATGACGGAAAATATGCAAGTAGATTGCGTGCCAAGCCGTCAGGCGGGATTTAATCAGTACTTCCCTAGAACGGAACAAAATTATCTCAAAAATCCGCATATTATTTTAGTGTCAACACGCCCTAGGATTTCCGGCACTTCCGCAGATCGAGAACAGCCAGTATCAGCAGAATCAGGCAGCCGGTTCCCGAAACTGCGAGCCCTGCATTCAGCAGCGGCGCACGGTAAGTAATCCGGATGTGATGCCGGCCCGCCGGGAGCGGGAATCCGAGAAATGCAAGATTTGTTTTCTGCGGCGTGACCGGCTTCCCGTCAACCGTGACAGAAAAGCCCTCGTGCCACACCAGACTGCTCGCGAACCAGCCGTCTGTATCTGTCGTGATGCTGCCCTCAATCACATCGCCGCCTGTCTTTTGCAGATCCGGTTCAAAGGGCGTCAGCACAGAGGCAGATTCTTCGAGAATCGCTGGATCAAGTGTATACACGGAAAGCTGAGAGAGCTCGAAGTGCCGTCCGGTCAGTTCGATGTCCAGATGATCGCTGTTATCCGCAAGCACAAACTCAAAATAACGGTTGTGATTGTAATATTTCCAGTCCGGGTCTGTGAGCGTGTTTTTCACGCCGTTGATCTTAATGCGGACGTCACCCATGCGCTCCCATCCGCGCTGAAGCCGGTCACCGGGATCTTTGGGATTGTTGACACAGACGCGGAGCATCAGTATTTGACCGCGTACTTCCTCCGGCAGCGGGAACTGATATGTCCGCAGACTGTCGTTCAGTGTGAATCTGCGGACCCCGTTTGCGGCTTCTGCAAGCGGGCGTTCATCCTCCCGTAAAAACGGCGTGATCTCAAACGGATCACCGATATCGGCTGGCTGTGCCGAGGGAACAAACTCTGTATCCGGCATGTCTGTATCCACGATACGAAAGCGCATCAGCGCCTCAGTCTTATCCGGATAATCCAGTGTTTCGTACTGTCTCCGGCTCATGAGGCGGTCTGATGCATAAAGCATCGGGAATGCATTTGCATTTTCGTACAGGCGGAATCCGTCCGGCGTTTCTTTGATCTGCTCATACCCAAAGAAGCTGACCGGCTCTGTGCTGATATAGTAGCGGTTGCCCATAAACGTGTTGAACAGCACATTCCGGGAACGGGTCGTCAGCGCGGAATTGCGGAACTGGTTTTCATTGCAGATTTCCTCGAAAAAGAAGCGGTTATAGTCCCTTGAATGCACAGAGGAATAGATCGTGTCCTGATAATGCGTGATGCCGTAGACTTTGTTGACAGTATTCAGCCGGTTTGTGTCGATCGCCGTGCGCACCATCTTTCCGGCAGATACTTCCTTTGTCAATGCCTGCACTGTCGGAGAATTGACCATGTGATAAACCTGACTTTTCTGCATTTTGTCAATGTGATTTCCGGCGATGCATACCACCATCGGTACGGCAAGACAGCCGTATGCAAGCCGCACAAGCGATTTGCGCGCTGCAATCAGCGAAATGATGAGCACTGTACATGCGGTATCTGCTGCATATGCGTACATCGGAATGCTGAAGCCGCAGAGAAAGGCCGACGCAGCAGAGGTGACGGCAAGCAGTATGCAGGGGAGCGCCAGCCGGCTGAAATCGCCGGAGAACAGCTTGTCCGCCAGAAATGCGGTCAGCAGGAGTGCAAGCGGCAGAAATGCAAAAAGCACCTTGGAGTCAAAATACAGCATGCCGTTGAGCAGATATGTCAGGAACGGGCAGACAGCAAAAAGCATGATGAGCGCTGCGAGAAAACGTTTGCCCTGTCTGCCGTTTATCAGATAATACAGCGCGGCAAAAATGCCGAATGCTGAGGTGCCCATTGTATAGCCGAAATACGTCAGCCAGTCATAGCGCAGGGTCGGCAGAAAATCGCGGAATGATACTGCTGCGTTTGCCTTGTCGCGTCCCGACAGCAGTGTTCCGGCGGTCGGCAGAAGCAGTACCCCCGCAATCAGCACTGCTGTCATCAGCAGCAGACAGAACGGAACCCAGCGGCGGACGATTTCGGAGAGACGCTTCCTTTCCCCCTCCATGACCGCATAGAGGCCGTAAGCGGACAATGCACAAAGCGCAGAGCATGCAAAGAAATAATTGCAGAGGATCATCAGCGCCGTACAGGTCACGAGCGGGCTTTTCGTGCCCCTGCGGAAATAGCGGTCGGTCAGATGCATTGACATCAGCAAAAACGGCATGAACGTCAGAAACATAATATGACGGTGTGAATGCAGCAGCAGCGGCAGAGAAAAGGTGAAAAACAGGGCCGTGAATCCCGCAGTTCGGGTACGGAAGCGTTTGCGCAGGAATGCGTAGAACAGAAGCTCTGAGATCAGAGCGGTCGCAATACCCGCACCCATGATATACAGCCCCATCGGAATGAAGGGGAACAGATATGAGAGCAGGATCACAGGCGAATACAGGCCGTAATAGGAGAGTGCATAGATATTTTCGCCGCCGCCGATATTCGCTGCA
Organism: uncultured Ruminococcus sp.; assembly: GCA_946540705.1. Classification (GTDB taxonomy): domain Bacteria; phylum Bacillota; class Clostridia; order Oscillospirales; family Ruminococcaceae; genus Firm-04. Next base: position 2,521 of record CAMNJD010000015.1, read on the forward strand.
TAGGAGGGAAACAGTGTATGCGTATTATAAAACAGCATCCGGAAGTACTCCGGGATCGCATAATGCTGCGAGCCCCAGTCCTCCTCTGAGCCGTAAACATTTCCGCGGAACATGCAGGAGAGCATGATCCCTGCGCTCAGCAGCAGCAGCAGACCGATCACAAACAGATCGCGGCGGTTCAGGAGCTTTCTCATTGTCAGTCCTTTCGGGATTCCTCAGGTTTCATATTTGGTCCAGAGCTCATAGGGGAACATATGACGGAGCTTTTCCATCACGCTGTCCTGTGAGCTGTAAATGTCACAGAGTGCTGTCTTCTGACGAAGCACATCGTCGCTGACCGGGGTCAGGCTGTTCCTTACATCAGGCAGATCAGCTGCTTTGTAGTATGTTCCGAATACATAGAGCACATCAGTGCAGTGCAGCCCGGAACAGGTATCGACTGTCAGTGCATGCGTCATTTTATGGTGCTGATGCCCGTACTCTCCGGCCTGGTTATGTGTGACGATCAGTGACCAGTCTTTTTGCCGGATCACAGTCTGAAGATCGGCCATGATCCCGTCTTTGACGCTTTCCCAGTCATCCCGCAGAAAATTCACCTTATCCGGATAATCCAGGATCAGCGGGAGATTTCCTGACTGTGTGACAGCTTTTTCAAATTCGGCCTTGCGGGTGCTGTTCCGGCCGTTTGTGATGCAGACGACCAGATAACCGCCCTCCAGCAGATGCGCACCGCCCCAGATCACCTCGTCATCCGGGTGTGCAACGATCATCAGCTTGTCCGCAGCAGAGAGGTCCAGTGCATCCAGTCTGCTCTGTGCCAGCGGTTCAACATGATACGCGCGGTACAGATTGAGGAGTCCCGCCGTTAGCAGAAGCACACAGAAAGCAGCAGCGCCGCAAAGAATACGGAGCACTTGCTTTTTTCGTTTTTTCACAACAGTTT
>CAMNJD010000016.1 GCA_946540705.1 uncultured Ruminococcus sp.
CGTGATTCGGTCAATGAAAAATCAAGGATGGAAATGGGAAACGCCTTATCTGTTTCATCTTCATCCTCCCATTTATCTGCTGTAAGGTCTTTCTGTTCAGTGTTTAACACGAGATTAAGAATGCAAGCCTGTCCTTTACAAGCAATCTCATACTCATAGATAACATCTTGTCCGGAGTAAGACGGATTTCCGATAATTTCAAAAGAAGTCTTTCCGGATGAACGGGATGTGCCTGCTCCTGCACCTGTGGATTCAGCAGAACCGGTATTCGTAGGCTTTTTTCCAAAGTTATTAGTCGGCAGCAGAATATCGGCAAGAGCTTGACTCAACCCTGTCGGTCTTTTTTCAACGGCTTCACGCGGTTGTTCTTTATACTGTGCTGATACCTTACGGATTACATTCTTCTGAATTTTCAGCACAATACGCTCGTTATAGCCAAAAATATTGTGGTCATTCCACGAAGCATGATCCGCCTTTTCACCTTGTCGGATATATTCATCAAGGCTCATAGAATGCTTTTTGTCTGTAAAAGAAAGCATATTATCCGAATTCAGCACAAAAATACCAATTACATACTCATGGTCAAGTGTTCGCGGCATACTGTGTGTCCATGCGCCACTGAAATCATACCCGACAATCATACCCGGTCGCCTTGTATACATGATAATCGGGCTGTTTCCATTTTCGCTTATCACTTCGGTATTGGTAATCTGTTGATATGGGGATTTATTATTATCAGGCGGATTCATTCCAAGCTGCTCACGGGATAATTTGATGCACACAAGCGTTCCGGCAGATTGCTTTTCAAGTACCTTTCGCAGATCAATGGATTGCTGATAAACAGAAAGGTTCATATCAGACAGATAATCAGTCTCTTTTCCAGTGATTGCAGTAATATAAAGTTCTCTGACAATCCGGTATAAAGGCAGCATTCTGTCAGTTGCAATCTTTTTCCCGTTAATCGAGGGACGAAGATATGCTCCATACTTGTATTCCCGATTTGAAATACGGGGCGCATACCACCTCTGCACAGCTACAGAAAGATATTCATCTATTGCTTTTGTCCAGTAGGGACGCTTGTTTTCTTCTTCGTTCTGCGGATACACTTCATCCAGCAGCTTTTTGTCATCAACATAGGGGATGATAATTGTGGTTCCTGTTTCCTTATCCTGATAGGGTTCAATGCCGAATGCTTGGAGAACCTGCTCAATTTCAGGATCATCTTCCAGCGGAACAGTTCTGTTGTCTCCATCTGCTGCACCCCACCACGCAATACCGCGTTTCAGTTTTCCATGAGCGGGAATAATTGCATGATCGCTGGTTTCATCTTCTACCATACAAGCAGCCATACGGGATATATATTTCCCGTTATGCAGAATACGGCTATAGTAAATCACAAGCCCTATTCCGATACGAAAATATACAGTTTTGCCAAGCCCCCAAGAACCGCCTGCGCCTTCAGTCTGTTGCGGTTTACTGATTTCATATATCAGCTTTAACAGATTCCCGAAACTGTTCTCCTCAACTTCACTGTAACGAACAGGACCGGTCAGACCTTGTGTGCCGGAATCCCGAATCATAATGTACTGCTGTTTTACATATCTGGCATATTTCTTATTCAGACCGGCTTCAATCCCCATCAGGTGAGCATTAACAACCTTCGGATCAAAGGTGCCAGTCGAAAAGTCTACAGAGACAGCATCAGTATCAGGTTCAGCAGCATCCAAAGCATTCTGCACGGATTCCCGCGCCAGCAGATCAAGCAGAGGAATCTCTTTGTTCTGGATTAACCGCAGCAACGAGCTGCCACTTTCAGACATTCTGCCATGTTCGGCTACTTCGATTTTCATTCGTATTCTTCGACCTCATCTTCCCTGTCTTTTTCCGGCAGATAGACTGTAACTTTATGCGAGTGACTTGCGTTGATTTCCTCACCGGGGATACAAAACTGAATACTGATAATATCACTGCCAAAATTCAGATCTTCTCTGCGCCCACTACTACCATTCTTTCCAACCTTTGAATCCTTGTCGATTCTGTAAATAATCAGATATGGAGTATTTGCTTTTCCGGCATCTTTACGCAGCCGGTCAACCTGTTCTTGCTTGGTAATAGCTTCTTTTCCTGAACCGCCGGGCAAGTCAGCAGTATGGTCACGCAGCGAACGAAGTATACCGATGTCAATAGATGTTTCATCCGGAGTATTGCTCCGTTTGCTACGATTGACTTTTCCGACCGAATACTGACGGACTTTCCAGTGTTTATCATCAGGTTCCTTATCAGTCACATCATCATTTCCGGCAACAATGACTGTCCATTGATTCAAAGACTGGTCTCGCATTGCCTTTTTCAGCCATTCAAAAAACACGCTGATTTCGTTGAACACTCTTGAACGATTTGAAAAAGAAAAACCCTTCTTTACAAAATAATCCATGATAAGAGACAGACGGATATTCTCCCAATACACTGCATTCTTATTGTCTGATCTGATAGGTTCACCGGGTAATGCATCGAGAAATTCTTCCATGATCTGAATATTCCTCTGCTGAACCGCAACATCGTTCTCAAAAATAGTTGTCTGCGGTTTCACGCCGGAGTAATCCATGTCTGCAAGCTGCTGATTTACAGAATGATTCCTTGACGTTAATCTCAGCCACGATACCTTCGGAGACAATTTGATTCTCGGACCATAGTCAGCAGGCGAAACATTGTCGAACATATATCGTTTCAGATCTTCACGCAGTTCGACCTCCAGTTGAGAAAGAAACTGGAATTTTTTAATGGTATCCTCGGTCATCCAGATTCTTGGCATCAGTTCATAGTCCCGTCTGTACCCGAACCATCTGCCCATCTGCATCAAGGTATCTGCCTGACAGGATGCACGAAGGAAAAATGTGCTTACCAATCCTTCAATCGTCAGACCACGGGACAGTGTGCTGCCGCCGACAATGATAAATGCCGGGGCGGGTTTCGGGTATTCATCAGAATTCGGATCACATTCCGGATAAGCAAGTCTGACGTGGTCATCTCCATTAGAAATGCCGTTCTTTGAACAGTTATCAATGACCAGATGCAGACCGGCATGATACTGAAGTTCGCCGGAATCGTCATCCATTTTAATATGTTGCATTTCGTACTGAAGTAGTTCCTGAATGTACGGCTCGATGAGTTCAAATGCAGGGTAATCTCTTATAAGCTCCGGAGCAACTCCATATCCCCGATAAAACAATAGCAGCCACTTATCTTTTGGAATTCTAGCAATCTCATAATTGTAAATTTGTTTACAGCACCGGAGCAATTTATCGGACCGATTCTTTTTTATGTATTCGGCTATGGCATCTGCAATAACCTCATGATATACCTGTTTTTGGGATGTATGAACAAGCATACTGATAGATTTCTTGTATCCCCAATAGCGCATAACAGCTACTGCACATATAAACCAGCTGATAGAATCCTTCATACTATCAGGAAGGTCGGTCGTGTTTTCTGAATAAATATCCTTGATTCTCAACAGATCACGATTAGAAATTGTCCTGACTATATCAAGGCCATCGTAATCGTTATCTTCAACTCCATAAATCTGATTCGGACCGATGTATTCATCAGATGTTTTCAGTGTCCAGATAAAATGCCGCGGATACAGTGATTCCTCGGATGCTTCATTGAGAAAATTGGCGTAAGGTGTAGCCGTATACATTACGTAATTTATTGCGGTCGCTGTTCCTTTAGAGTGAGCAGCATCTTTGTAATGAACATCCTCCACCAGTTTAACAATCAGTTTATTTATACCTTTTCGTTCTTTTTTTTCGGCGTTCGGATTCCGTTCACTGGTAGCAGTATTGCTGATACTGGCTTGATCAGCCTCATCATCAATGATCAAGATGCGCATCTGATCGTGGCTAGCCTTATCTGCATGAA
>CAMNJD010000017.1 GCA_946540705.1 uncultured Ruminococcus sp.
GACGCTGTAAAAATGTCGAATATACCGCAAAAACCGGGCGTTTCCCCATCGCTGCGAGTGACGCACAGAATGTTGCTGCATGCTGCTCCGCAATGCCGACATCGTAAAAGCGCTCCGGATGCGCCGCAGAAAAGAACTGCAATCCGGTTCCGTATTTCATCGCAGCCGTCACCGCGCAGATTTTCCTGTCAGTTTTGGCAAGCTCCGTCAGCGCCTTTCCGAAAACGGTCGAGAAGCATTCGTCGATGGAAAGCTCCGGATCCCGTGCATCAAGATCAATGCGGGCGATTTCATTTGACTGTGATTCATGGCGCGGGACACCGTGATATTCTCCGGGGTTTTCTTCCGCAGGCGCATAGCCCTTGCCTTTGATCGTCCGGACATGCACTACGACCGGACGGTGATAGCTCTTTGCAACAGTCAGCGTTTCGTCCAGAGCCTCGATATCATGACCGTCAACCGGTCCGAGATATACAAAGCCCATATCCTCAAAAATCGTAGTCTGGATAATATTTCTCCGAAGTCTGTCCTTGGTGCTTTTCAGGGAGCTGACGAGCTTGCTGCCAATCGCAGGAGCCTTTCCGATGACGCGCTCAACTGTCCATTTTGTACGGACATAATCCGTTTTCTGACGGATTTTCGAGAGATATTTTGCGATTGCGCCGACATTTTTGGAAATGGCCTGATTGTTGTCATTCAGAATGACGATCAGATTTGATTTGGTTTTCCCCGCATTATTCAGGCCTTCATAGAACAAACCGCCTGTCATCGCACCGTCACCGACAACGGCGACTGCAAAACGGTCTGACTGACCGGAAAGCCGCATTGCCTCTGCCATGCCGAATGCGGCAGAAACCGCAGTGCTGCTGTGTCCGGTAATAAACGTGTCATGCTCAGATTCTGAAGGCTTCGGGAATCCCGCGAGGCCGTTTTCCTGCCGCAGCGTCGGAAGACGGTCGGCACGGCCGGTCAGAATCTTGTGAACATATGCCTGATGTCCGACATCCCAGACAATCTTATCCTTCGGGGAATCAAAGTTTCTGTGCAGCGCGAGCGTCAGCTCGACAACACCGAGATTGGATGCAAGATGTCCGCCGGTATTCAGGACTGTCCGGATCAGCAGATTTCGTATTTCGTCGCACAGGGCGGTACATTGCGGAACAGAAAGCTCCGAAAGCTCCTCCGGCAGCTTCAGCTCGCTGAGTGTGACCGCTTTGTGCAGGCTGTATTGACGTTCTCTGTTCATCGTGTTCTCCGTGACAGCGGTTTATTTCTCTGTTCCGCCGTCCTCCTCTGTATTACTGGTATTTGCCACAGCGGTTTTCCGCTCATATTCCTCTACAGTCAGCTTTGCACGCTCGAGCTCCTGTCTGCATGCTGCCGCGAGCTTCGCACCCTCACCGTACAGTGTAACTGCCTCCTCCAGCGAAAGTCCGCCGGCTTCGAGCTTTGCGGTGATCTCCGAAAGCTGACGCATTCCTTCTTCAAATTTCATGATGATGCTCCTGTTTCATTCGTGCAGATTTCTGTGACTTCGGCCGTGACACTGCCTGACGCAAGCCGGATCGTAAGCGAATCTCCGGATTTCAGCGTCTCCGCACTGCGAACCAGATCTTCGGCATGATACACCAGCGCATATCCGCGCCGGAGAATCGCGACCGGGCTGACAGCCTCGAGCTTTTCCGCAGCAAGCGTCCACTGCTGATCGTGTCTTCGCAAAGCGGAACCGATCGCCTCATGCAGCCGGTGTATCAGCGCATTCAACTCCGTCTCCTGCGTTTTTACACGCCCGCTGAGCGACTGCCGCTCAAGACGGTAAAGCTGTTCCTTCAAAGCAGTTTGTTTTGCATGCAGCAGTGAATTCGCCGCGTTATGAAGCCGATCAGTCATTTTTTGAAGCTGATGACGCAGGGCGCCGATATCCGGGACACTGAGCTCTGCCGCCGCAGACGGTGTCGGGGCGCGCAGGTCAGCTACCTCATCTGCAATGCAGTGGTCAGTCTCATGGCCGACCGCACTGATGACCGGGGCAGGGGACTCAAATACAGCGCGTGCGACCTCCTCAGACTGAAACGCCGAAAGATCCTCATTCGAGCCGCCGCCGCGTCCCATCAGGATGACATCACAGCCGTCAGAGCCGGCAGTCCGCAGCGCCTGCGCAATCGAAAGCGGTGCGGCATCGCCCTGAACAAGTGCAGGATAAATGCAGACGCGGCCGATCGGGTATCTCCGCCGCAGAATCTGAAGCATATCCTGCAATGCCGCACCGCTCCGTGAAGTCACAATCCCGATTTTTTGAGGCATTGACGGGAGAGGACGCTTTCGTTCGGATGCAAAGTAACCGAGTTTGGCGAGCTTTTCGCGGCGCTGCTGCAATGCAAGCGCCTGAGCGCCGACGCCGTCCGGCTGCATCTCGGTCACATTGATCTGGTACGCACCGTCGCGCTCATACAGTGTAACAGTGCCCTGTACGATTACATGCATGCCGTTTTCAGGCTCATAGCGAAGCCTGTCCGCATTGGAGCGGAACATTACTGCCCTGACGGACGCCTCATCATCACGCAGACTGAAATAACAGTGACCCGATCGGAAATTCCGGGTATAATTCGCGATCTCACCGCGAAGAAGAACAGAACGCAGATGCGTGTCCTCCTTCAGCAGAAATGCTACATAACGGTTTAACTGGCTGACTGAAAGTATGCTCATACGAACAGCTCCTTTCTCGCAGCAAAAATCGCTGTTCCAGCAGCGTTGTCGCTCGAATAAACCGGTTCCGCAAATGCGGTTTGCAGCGGAAGCTGCATCAGATTCTTCTGAATCAGCTTGTCCGACAGCACACCGCCGGCATACAGCACAGGCATCTCACCGCATGCAGCCGCAGCC
>CAMNJD010000018.1 GCA_946540705.1 uncultured Ruminococcus sp.
GCAAGGAGAAAATCACCGGTATTTCCTATGAGCCGTGGCATTACCGCTATGTCGGCGAAAAAGCAGCCGCCGAAATCTATGCGGCGGGCGTGACACTGGAAGAATATTTGGGGGAATGAGAATGTACACGCAGCAGAAACCGATTGCGAATCAGCTTACACAATAACCGTTTTTAGCTGAGACAATTCATACAAAGCGTGTCAGGAAGCAAATCATTTGTATGGACAGCCGTCTCGCCTCCTTAAAAGCACCGATCACCTTGCTTGCCTTTCGGCAGTGATCGGTGCTCTGTTTTTTGAAACAGTACAGCGCGTTTAGATTGACAGAAATTCCGCTGATTCGCACGAAGTGCTGTCATAAAAACGAATATGTTCAAAATTACAAAAGAGCACAATGATTCTGACAAATTCGGACAGTGAAAATCAGTATAATGAAGATAAGAGCATAATAAAAACAAGATCATTGATAGATTGCAAGGAAAGCCTGCGGCATTTGACATAGTCTGAAAGAAACCGGAGAGATACAGGAGAATCACATAGGAGAAATCCGTGTGTTGCAGTTAAATACAATTATATACAGGCAGCCGTGACAACCACTGCTCCCCGTCTGCTGTGTGAATTCTCGCAATTCATAACAGGGGGATTGCTATGCCTGTATTTGTCTCTGGCTTTGCTGCATTGCAGAATATCAATAGCCTCCCTCTGATATCGAGAGCATATCAAAGGGAGGCTTTTTTTGCGAAGAAGTATGTTTGCACAGGCAGCATAGAAATACCGCCTGCCTGTAGAATCTGGCATTGTTATGCCGCAAAATATCCATAGCCTTCGTTTGATTCCGGAAACCAAAACGAATCAAACGGAGGATATGATATGAATACAATCACGCGCTGGCGGAAAAGAACTTCCGTACGGAATGGCGCATTAAATTCCGGTTTTATCGGCAGAACGGCATGACACTGGAGCAGATTCTGCCGCTGTACAAAATGGACAAGGCGGAGCTGCGCTCTGACCGCCGCTATTACGAGCATACCGAGCCGCTGACCGACACAGAACATGATCTGCGGCTTGCAGAGATGCCGGTGTTTGCTACATACGATGAAACCAACTGGGTGGATGCTCTGCCGGACGAGCTGGCGCAGAAGCTTGTCAATCGCCCGATGCATGGCTGCGCGCATTCTATTACTATCGTGTGTGCGGATATACGCAGTCTGAAAACTTCGTCATTTTGTCTATTCCGCAGCGTTCGGTTTCTCGTTACATTGGCAGAATCGAAGAAAATGAGGACTTGAAAATGAGATGTTTCTGACTTGCTGACATTTCTTCCTAACTTTCTCTGCATCCGCATTATTCTCACCGACCGGCTTTCAAACACACATTGCAATATGACCGTAAAAGGGGCTGCAGCCGCCGATGTGAAGATGATCACGCTGGCAGTTGCAGCCCCAATTACTCATTCAATACAAACCGCTTGAAAATAATTTCAACCAAAGGGTTGATAAAATTCCGGAAATGTGATATACTATTCTCGTAGATATAAATGTCTGCACGCAAGAAGGAGGAGTCATTATGTTGACGGCATTAGGAAAATTTTTGAGAAAGCTGCGAATAGATAATGGCGAGATACTGAAGGATATGGCTGATAAGCTCGGTGTTACTGCATCTTTCCTATCGGCTGTCGAAAACGGGAAAAAGCATATGCCATCTGCATGGAATCAGACGATCTGCTCGATGTATCAGTTGAATGATAGCCAAATCAAGGAATTCACTGCTGCCATTGCAGAAACTGAAGACCGAATTGAGATGGATTTAAGCAAAGTTCCCACTGCACACAGGAAACTCGCAGTTTCGTTTGCAAGAAGGTTTACTGATTTTGATGAAAGACAGATACAGAGCTTCATTGAACTTCTTAAGGGGGATAACAATAACACATGAGTGACAGATAGTATAAGGCTGCACCTGTTTCAAGACGCGATATCAGAAGTCTTGCAACATTGATCCGCCAAATCACCGGCACAGAAAACACACTGTATTTCCCAATCGTTCATTTTGTGGAGTGTGTTCTTCCACAAATCGTTGACGGTTTCTTCTTAGAGATTCTGCCGAAGGAAGCCATGCCCAACAAATGCGGTGAAACATTCCCGGCTGAGAAGAAGATACAGATTCGTGAAGACATATATGAGCTGGCTATCAAGGGTGACGGCTTTGCGCGGTTCAGCGTAGCACATGAAGTCGGTCATTTACTGATCAATGATGTCGATTCTATCTCACTTTGCCGGTTAGAACCTGGAGAAAAGCTCAAAACTTACGAAGATCCTGAATGGCAGGCGGATGCTTTTGGCGGAGAACTGCTCATGTATTATCCGCTTATACGCAGTATGGATGAAGACGATATCGCTGAACAGTGTGGTGTTACTCACAGGGCTGCACATATTCAGAATTCAAAAGCAAAATAAGCACACATATTGAAAGGCTGGGTGGTTCCGATGGGCTATTTTCATTGACATAGAAAACGCACTGCCAAGGTGCTGGTAACACCGAGACAGCGCGTTCGCGGGATTCGTGCCATAATAGCACAAAAGCTGTATAGTTATTATAGCATGAATCCCTTTCTATGTCAAGAGTCGATTTGCACAAATCGTATAGGATATTCCTATACCCCGACAATTGAATATAGAAAGGATAGGTTTATGATCAAAACTATCGTTGATGATGGTTTCCGAGCTGACCTTGTGGAAACTGCGCTGTTTGACGGCAGTATGGAGATTCCCATGATCGAAAAGCCGAGTGAAATCATTATTCCGAAAGGACTTGTGCCTTTTTCTGACCGTAAACGGGATGCAAGCCACCAGTGCTTTATTTGCTTTTATGAGCATGACATTCGTTTCCGTGACTGCTTGCTTGCAACGGACAAGTATCTGGACGATTTGTCACAGTATCCCGGAATCATCTCTCCCGACTGTTCGCTCTATATTGATATGCCCTTCTGTCTCCAAATTGCCAATGTGTATATGAACAGAGCGATTGGTCATTATCTTCAGAGTAAGGGACTCTATGTCATTCCGAATATTCGCTGGGGTGATGAGAGAACCTACACCACAATTGAATTGCCCGAAAAAGTCGCTTTTCTTGGTGTCCCTAAACACAGCATCGTTTCTGTCGGTACATACGGCTGTGTGAAAAGCAAGGAAGCAAAGTTTTACTTCCGCGAGGGTTTGATTGCAATGCTTGATGAACTTGAACCCGAAGTGGTGCTTGTGTACGGTGCAATGCCCCGACAGGTTTTTGAGGGACTCGATAGCCGCACACGCTTTGTGAATTATCCTGACTGGATCACCTATAAGAAAGCGGGGGGTCTGTAATGGGTACGACAAAAAGCGGTCGATATCTTAGCACAAAGGGTTCTGGCAGAAGTGTGAGTGATTTTGCTCTTGTCCACTCCGTTGAGGGTGACTTCGTAAGAAAGCAGACTCGTGTGAATGGTAAGCCTACGATTGAGCTTCGACTTGGAAATGGTGGACACGGAC
>CAMNJD010000019.1 GCA_946540705.1 uncultured Ruminococcus sp.
CGCACGACACCTATCTGATCTGTGCCGGCTGCTCGGACAAGCGTGACCCGCGGGAAACCTTCTGCGGACGCTGCGGCTGCGTTCTGCTGAAGGGACAGCCCGTTCCGGTGCAGCAGCAGTCGTACATGCAGCAGCAATTCTGCCGGAGCTGCGGCCGGCCGATCAACGCCGGAAAGCGGTTCTGCGGAAACTGCGGTACGCCCGTAGGATAAGATGAAAAAAGACAGATACCACACGCACGGTATCTGTCTTTTTGTTATGCTTTCTTTTTTCCGGAATAGAGCAGGAACTTTCTCGCAAAGAAATTCCAGAGGAACGAAATTGCTGTTGATACGATCTTTCCGAGGATCTGATACGCAGAGGTCGTGTCCGCGAGCCAGATCTCAAAGAGCTTCGTGATGCCCGCCGTCAGCACCAGACCGACCAGTCCGATTCCGGCAAATCCCAGAAATTCCACCAGCTTGTTGTCTACATCGGATTTCTTGAAAATCCAGAAGGTGCTGATCAGATAATTTACGATCAGACCGAGCACAAATGAAATGACATTTGCCGCAACCGCATGGCTCTCATGGAATGCAAACCGGAACAGCAGATACGAGGCACCCCAGTCAACGACCGTTGCAAGGCCGCCGACAAAACAGTAGCGGAAAAACTGGATCAGTGTATTTTCCGTATCGCCGACAAACAGCCGCTTGAACTGCCCCTTTCGGACGATCTCCCTGACCTCATCCAGCGCAGCGCTCATCCCTTTTTCTCCTCGTGATATTCCTTTTCAGTATTGACATTCCAGATATTCGACTTATCGGTCTTTCCGGTTTTGATGTTATCCACCGCTTCAAAAGCTGTTGCCATAGAGTGATCCATATTGTTGTAACGATGCTGACCGTTTCTGCCGATGCAGTAGAGATTGTCAAAGCGGTTCAGATAAGAGATCACCTCGTCAATGTGCGCATAGGTGTCAAAGTAAGCCGGATACGCCTTCTTGATCTTCTCGCGGTGCGAGTCGAGCACCTCGGCATCGCTGTCGATGACCCCCATCTTGATGAGTTCCTTGACAGCGCCGCGCACGCATGCCTGCTCAGAAAGATTCCAGAACTTGTCGCCCTCGGCGCAGAAATATTCCAGACCGATCCAGACAGTATGCTCCGGATCCTCGACCATATACGGCGACCAGTTGTTGAAGATCTGGATGCGGCCGAGCTTAACACCGACATCCTGCACATAGATCCAGCAGTCCGGGACAATATTGCCGAGCGTCGGGATATTTGTCTCGTTCTTCAGGTTCAGACGCTTGACAAGCAGACCGACCGTGACAAAATCACGGTACGGCAGACCGGATGCGATCGCGCAGATATCCTCCGGAACCTTGTCAATGCCGCAGACCAGATCCTTCAGCGGCATCGACGACAGGAAAATGTCGCCCTCGACAGTCTCACCGTTTCCAAGGGTCACACTGAGGATTTTGCCTGCTCCGTCGGAATTGATCGAAGCGACCTTTGCATTCATACGCAGCTCCGCGCCGAGTGCCTTTGCTTCATCGGCAACGGTCTCCCAGAGCTGACCCGGGCCGTATTTCGGATAGTAGAACTCCTCGATCAGGGATGTCTCCACCTTTTTCGGGTTCTTGTTGGTCTTTTTCGCAATCATGTCCTTCAGCACCGCACGAATCGACAGACCCTTGACGCGCTGTGCGCCCCAGTCTGCGGAGATCTCACGCGGATGTCTGCCCCAGAGCTTTTCCGTATAGCCCTCGAAGAACATCGAATACAGCTTTTTGCCGAACCGGTTGATATAGAAATTCTCAAGCGAGGTCTCCGGCAGCTTCATCGCCGCGGATTTCAGGTAGCTGAAGCCCGCCTCCATCGTCGTGGTAAAGCCCATATTTTTGATCGTTTCCTTTTTCATGGAAACCGGATAATCGAAGAACTTTCTCTTGTAGTAAATGCGCGAAACTCTCTGACGCACCAGCATCACGCGGTCGGTCTGCTCGGGGTCAACGCCGTTGGGGTCGAGCTTCTTTTTCCGATGCAGCTTCTTGTCATCAAATGACGGCTTACCCTGACGCGGCATCATCTTCTGCCACCATTCCATCACGCGCTCGTCCTTCGAGAAGAAGCGGTGACCGCCGATATCCATGCGGTTTCCGTGATAGCGAACGGTCTGGGAGATACCGCCGATGCGGTCAGTTTCCTCAAGGATCAGGACATCATATTCCCCTGTCCGATCCTTCAGCAGCTCATAAGCCGCAGTCAGGCCTGCGGGGCCTGCGCCGATAATAACCACTTTTTTCATGTTCATATTCCTTTCTCTTTATCGCCAGAATTGGAACAGTTTTGCAACTGTGTCAAACAGGTTGGGGCAGTTCGCGTTGAGATTTCCGTCGATCAGCTCAAGCTCCAGCAGCCAGAACATTATAAATGTGACAGCCATCGCGCCGAACACAAGCACATAGCGGAGCTTGCTGTTCTTCTCCTTGCGGAGCATATGCAGAACAGTCACAAAGCAGCCGATCATCATAACAGGCATGAAATCGAACTGATATCTGCGGATCACGCCGCCGAGGCAGAAGTCCTGCCAGGCAATCAGCAATGAAAGCACGAAGCAGAGGATGATAAATGCATTCCGCTGAAGCGCCGTCAGCAGGGACGGCTTCTGCACTGCTTTTACAGCAGCGGGCATGGGTTTTGCTGCGGGCTCCGCAGCAGCCGCAGGCATGGGTTCAGCAGGCTGTTCCGTCCG
>CAMNJD010000020.1 GCA_946540705.1 uncultured Ruminococcus sp.
TGCGCCGGTTGTATCCGCGAGCGATGATTGTGCCTTGCTTTACAATGACGCACCCGATGGGGACCTCTCTGAGGGCGGCTGCCTTCTGCGCTTCCTCGAGGGCAGTTCTCATGTATTTTTCATGCATGGACCGGATTACGGCATTTTTTTGTTCTGCTTCTCTTCGGGCGCTGTCTTCCCGTGCCTTTTTCCGCCGCATTCTCTGCTCCCACTTGATCTGCTTGGCGGCGCGGTCTGCCGCGCGCCGGTCCTCTTTAAGTTGGGCCCGGCCGGTCTCTATATTATTGTTATTATTATTTAAGAGGAAAATATCCTCCCCGGCAGCCGGGAAGGCCTTTTGTTCTGCCGTGGAGGATATTTCGATTTTTCTTTTCTTGTCATTCATAATGTGGTGCCCTGTCAGCAGGATATGCTGTGCTTAACGCTCGATATGCCTGGCTGACGGCTTTATCCTGCTTTTGCTCTCAGAATTTCTGTGGTCAGATACCGAGCATCATCTTGTCATTTGCAAATTCGTTGCCGGATACCTCCTCGAATTTATCGAGAAGCTGCGAAACCGTCAGATTTTTCTTCTCTTCTCCGGACACATCGTAGATGATATTTCCCTCGTGCATCATGATCAGACGATTTCCGTGGGTGATGGCGTCCTTCATGTTGTGGGTGATCATCAGTGCTGTGAGATGATCGCGGTTGATGATCTTTTCTGTCGCATTGAGAACCTTCTCGGCTGTCTTCGGGTCAAGAGCGGCTGTGTGCTCATCGAGAAGCAGCAGCTTCGGCTTCTGCAGGGTTGCCATGAGCAGGGTAAGAGCCTGCCGCTGGCCGCCTGACAGGAGACCAACCTTAGCTGTGAGTCTGTCTTCGAGGCCGAGGTTCAGAATCTTGAGCTGCTCGCGGTATTCGTTTCTTTCCGTGGCGGTTACACCCCATCGAAGACCTCTTCTGGCACCCCGGCGTCTGGCCAGTGCAAGATTCTCGTCAATCTGCATAGTTGCGGCAGTTCCTGTCATGGGATCCTGGAAGACCCGGCCGATGAGGCTGGCGCGCCTGTAATCCGGGAACCCCGTCACATTCTGTCCGTCAATCGTGATGGATCCGGTATCTACCGGCCATACACCGGCAATGGCATTCAGAAGAGTGGATTTTCCGGCACCGTTGCCGCCGATAACGGTCACGAAATCGCCGTCATTGAGCGTGAGGCTGACACCTCTCAGGGCCTTCTTCTCATTTATGGTTCCGGGGTTAAATGTTTTGCTGATGTTTTTGACTTCTAACATTTACCTTCCCTCCGATCTCGAGTTTTTTCCGGCACGGCTGAAGGAGCTTTTTGCCTGTCCCTTCAGATATGGCACTGCAAGGAAGACGGCGACGATGATGGCGGTGAAAAGCTTCATCAGGTTAGAGTCGATCTTCAGCCACAGAACCAGAGTGTATACCAGATAGTAGATGATGCCGCCGACAATTACAAAAACCAGGCGGCCGAAGAAATTCAGCTTTTTGTGGAGGATCGCTTCTCCGAGCACTTCTCCGATGATGACAGCTGCAAGTCCGATGACGATGGATCCGCGTCCGCTGTTGACATCTGCAAAGCCGGAATACTGAGCGGCAAGGCCGCCGGCAACGGCTACGATTCCGTTGGAAATCGCGAGGCCGAGAACCTTCATAATATTGATGTTGATGCCCTGTGCCTTTGCCATCTGCTGGTTGCAGCCGGTTGCCCGGATCGCCGATCCGAGCTCGGTTCCAAAGAAGAGATAGAGAATGACTATGAGGGCAATCGCAAAAATGCCGCCCACCAGAATAGCATTTGGTACATTTCTGCCGGATATGATCAGGTTATATTTGTCAACACTAACAGCCTGGTTGGCTTTCATCATCATGATTACGAGGTTTATAGAGTACAGACCGTACTGTGTCAGAATGCCTGCGAGAATGGCAGGAATTCCAAATACCGTGTGAAGGAGGCCGGTGACCGATCCTGCGATCAGACCCGCGATAAATGCGATTACAAGTGCCGCCCACGGGTTCCAGCCCGCGAGGATCAGCATTACCGTTACAGCTGCCCCGGTCGAAAAGGTTCCGTCAACGGAAAGGTCTGCGATATCGAGCAGACGGAAAGTAATGTAGACGCCGAGAGCCATGATGCCCCAGATAAGGCCCTGTGCAATGCCTGAGGGGAATCTGCCCAGCAGATCCATCGGGTTCAGCGATGCGAAATATGCCTCCATAGATAATTGTTCCTCCTGGTTTTCGTTTTCTCTGTTGTTGTTTTTCTGGCGAAGGTGTGTCCGGAGATCTGTCGGATGGCCGGATTATATGTGCTGCGCTTCGCGGCAGGCGGCCTGTCTGCGTTTTCGAAGAGCTTATACAGTAAACCTCATACGATAAGTCGTGCCACATACTGTATAAGTCCCCGCGTCACTTCGCTGCTTCGCAGCTTTCGTGCCGCTAACAGGTGACCGACTTCGTCGGTCTGTCGCGGCGTTCGCCCCACCGCTTCACACTTTGTGTGAGCGGATGTGGCTC
>CAMNJD010000021.1 GCA_946540705.1 uncultured Ruminococcus sp.
TGGGAGCCGACAGAGATCGCAACGATCAAATCCTACAGACCTTCCACAAACTCACTCTCCTCCGGTCAGGTGCTGAAGGAACCGTATACCGCAGAGCTTGCTCGGCTGATCGTCCGGGAAATGACGGAACTGCTTGTTCTGGATATGTTCAGAAAGTGCGTTGTTACGAAGAAGCTGACACTGACAATTGGCTACGACCGGACATCCCTGCAGCTTATTCGCAGGGGCAGAACGCCGAAGGAAGACGAATACAAGGTCACATCGACAGGAAAGCGATACAACGGCGTCGTCCACAAGGATCACTACGGCAGACCTGTTCCGAAACATGCACATGGTACGGGAAATCTGGAGCACTGGACTTCATCGACAAAGGACATCGTGGACACGATGATGAAGCTGTATGACCGCATTATAGACACCGATCTGCTCGTGCGGAGGGTCAATATCTGCGCTTGTGACCTGATCTATGAACGGGATATCCCGGAGGATACTGCACCGGTTCAGTTGGAGCTGTTCGTTGACTATGAGGAAGTGGAGCGGCAGGAAGCGGAGCGGAAACGGAAGGCGGAGAAGGAAAAGGCGCTGCAGCGCGCGACCTTATTTTTGCAGGACAAGTACGGGAAGAATGCCGTTCTGAAGGGCATGAACCTGATGCAGGGCGCAATGACGATCGAGCGCAACGGACAGATCGGCGGTCACCGCGCCGGGAATGGAGAGGGTGATGGATCATGACGAAGGGTCTACGGGATGGCGAGCCGGACGCAAGACAGGTGTATGCGGACATCGTCGACCTGCCGCACTGGCAGTCGCAGAAACGGCCGCACATGGGCGCATTGGAGCGTGCAGCGCAGTTCTCACCCTTTGCCGCGCTGACCGGCTATGAGGACATGATCAGCGAGGAGGCGCGGGAGGTCGGTGCATGGGAGTCGCTGTCGGAAACGGCGCTAGAGATCCTGAATGCAAAGATCACCCACATCGCTGCTGCGATCGAAGAGGGCGTACACCCGGTCATCCGTTTTGAATACTTCATCGAGGATGCCGCAAAGGATGGCGGCTCCTATGTCAGCATCACGGAACGGGTGCGGCGGATCGATACGGTCGGGCGGAGGATCCAGCTGTTCAAGCAGGTCGGGATCAGCAAGCGCTATATGGAGCTGGAAATGGGGAAGATCAGGGATATTTCCGGCGAGCTGGTGGATGGGATAGAGTAAGACAGGTGTAAGCTGAAAATATGAGATAAGGGCTCTGCTCTCGGAGGCACGGATGTGCGGACGGGGGCAGGGCTTTTTTGTTTGAAAGTCAACCATTTGATACAAAATACTATGAAATGGCAGAGCCGATCTCATTTCGAGCAAAAAAATCGCTTGAAGTCGCCGTTTTTGTACTATGTAAGACTTGACAAAATTCACATAGTGTGGTATAATGTATTCTGTATAAAAACACGATGGAGGTGTGTGCATGGCTGATACAAAAGTACAGAAGATCAAACTCTTAAAGATCTGGGAAATACTACACAGAAAGTCAGATGCGCAGCACCCGCTCAGCACACAGGACATCATTACAGAGCTGAGTCATTTTGGCATTTCCTGCGACCGGCGCACTGTTTACGGTGACATTGATGCGATGCAGAGCAACGGGTACTCCATCATGAACCGCCGTCGTGGGCATGACATGGTCTATTGGGTAGAGGAACGAAAATTCGATTTGCCTGAGCTGAAGATCATCATGGATGCCATACAGAACTCAAAGTTCATACCCAGAGATAAAACAGAAGAGCTTTTGAATAAGATCGCCTCTCTCGGAGGCAGCGAATCCACGCACCTGCTGAAGCGGAATGCGGTCAGATTTCATGTCGTGAAGCATACCAATGACGATATATATGTCATTACAGAGTGCTTGGAGCGGGCGATAGAACGAGAACAGCGTGTGTCGTTCCGGTATTTTGATCTGAACGCATCCGGCGAGCGTGTCTTTCGTCATGATAATCAGGTCTACAAAGAAGAGCCGCTTGCGATGATATGCGATGACGGCAACTATTACTTGATCTGCTATCGTGCGGAGCCTGAGTACGTAAACCATGTAAAAGTATTCAGAACCGACCGTATTGCTGATATCGCCGTACTTGATGACGGTATTTCCAAAGAGGCAAAAAGAGCATCAAAGACGATCTCCAACTACCCAAAGCAGGTATTCAAAATGTACGGCGGCAAGATCCGGAAGATCCGGCTTGCGTTCGATGAGTGCCTGATCGGTGTGATGTTCAATAAATTCGGCGAGGAGATCAGTATTAAGAAGTACGGCAAACGATACGCGGCTTCTGTAGAGGTGCAGATCAGCCCTACATTTTGGGGGTGGTTCACGCAGTTTCCCGGCACGATGGAGATAATCTCTCCGGTCGATGTGAAGGAAGCGTATGCGGCGTGGGTGCGGTCTGCGATTGAAAGTGAAGAATCGAAATGAAAAGGATACCGTGGAGTTTAGAGGAATCGGTAATACTGCATGATGCGTACATGAGAATATCGAATAAGCAAACTACCAAAGCTGATGCGATTGCCGAAGTGTCTCAAAAGCTCCGAAAAATTGCTGAGAATACTGGGATGGAGATCGATGAGAAGTTCCGCAATACGAATGGAATCACAATGCAATTAAGTATAATGGAATATGTCGTGACTAA
>CAMNJD010000022.1 GCA_946540705.1 uncultured Ruminococcus sp.
CACCGAGAACAACCGCATCGAAGCCAAAAAGCACTCGGCGGGCTGCCGCACAGCATCTGGGAGACCTATTCCGCCTTTGCCAATTCGCTCGGCGGCATCGTGCGGTCCGTCAGCGCTTTGAGCGGAGCGGGCATCCCGTATCCGTACAGCGGAAAGCTGAACAGCAGCAGATCGCTGCACAGCATCTCCTGCAAAATCTCTTTCATGTCGTCATCATAGATGCAGGTGCCGCCGTTTCGCTTGCAGGCAAAGCAGCCGGTGCAGTATTCGATCTGCCTGTCGATCACATCTATGATGCGGATGTCCTGCGGCGCGGCATCGTTCATGCCGTCGAGAAATGCGCGCGTCATGTGCATCGTGTCGCTCTTCTCCCGCTTCGGGCTGCCGTTCAGTACCAGTATTTTCATGGATCTCACGCTCCTTTGCTTCCATTATAGTGCATAGAAGCCGCCGCGTCAATCCACGCTCCGTAGAGTTGCCGTGTGACCCTTCGGCAGCAAGGTCAGCAACCGGAGTTTTGAGCGGTCATGCAAAAACGGAAAACGAATCAGGCGCGGTACGCTGGCATCATGCAAGGATTGACTTTTCCTGCGTTATGCAATATAATAGCATTAATCGAAGCAAACCGAAAGGAAGGAGCAATCACCGTGCCTTTTCAGATTATTCGGAACGATATCACAAAGGTGAAAGCAGATGTGATCGTCAACACGGCAAACCCGCAGCCAAAAATCGGCAGAGGGACTGACAGCGCGATCTATGCCGCAGCCGGTGCAGATGCACTGCTGGCAGAACGCAGAAAAATCGGCGACATTGCACCGGGACAGGCAGCAGCAACACCGGCGTTTGCGCTTCCGGCGAAACATATCATCCATACGGTCGGACCGGTCTGGACAGACGGCAGGTCCGGCGAACGGGACATTCTCCGCGCCTGCTATGCGAATACGCTTGCACTGGCGCTCGAGCTCAGAGCAGAAAGCATCGCCTTTCCGCTGATTGCGACCGGCATTTACGGTTTCCCGAAGGACGAAGCGCTGAACATCGCGCTCTCGGAGATCGGGAAATTCCTGCTGCTCCACGAGATGACCGTCATTCTCGTTGTGTTCGGGAAAAAGACATTTGAACTGTCTGCGCGGATCGTCGGAGAGATCGACGAATATATTGACGAGCATCAGGAGCGCGCGCTGCTTGAAACAGAATATGACGGCCGGTCTGCCGGCAACAACAGGCGCGGGAAGCGGATTATCGCAGAAACAATACCGCAAAGCCTTGATCAGATGCTCGATGAAGCAGGCGATACCTTTCAGCAGCGGCTGTTCAGGCTGATCGACGCGAGCGGCATGGACGACGTGACTGTCTATAAAAAGGCAAACATCGACCGCAAGGTGTTTTCCAGCATCCGCTGCAAGGTAAATTATAAACCGAGCAAGAAAACGGCGATCGCCTTTGCCGTCGCGCTGGAGCTGGATATGCCGGAAATGCTCGATCTGCTGGCGTGCGCGGGCATTGCGCTCTCCAAAAGCGATAAGTTTGATCTGATCATCGCCTACTGTGTGCAGAACGGCATCTATGATATTTATCAGATCAACGCGATCTTATTTGATTACGGACAGCCGCTGTTAGGGGGGTAAAACAGAAGTGGTCATTTGTCGTCTGATAAACGACCACTTTTCTTTTGCAATGTGCTATCATAGAATCATCAAAGGAAAGGAGGTCTTCGATATGATCGGAGCATTATTAGGTGATATGATCGGCGCGCCCTATGAGTTTGACAGAGGCAGAAAAACCAAGACCTTCCCGCTGTTCTGCCCGATATCCAGATTCACGGACGACTCCGTGATGACGGTCGCGGTCGCGGAGGCGCTGCTGAACAGCATGGGACAGGACGACGATACGGTCAGGGCAGAGCTGATAAAGACCATGCAGCGCTGGGGCAGACGCTATCCGCGTGCGGGCTACGGATGCAAATTCGTTCGCTGGGTACACGCGGAGGATCCGAAGCCCTACGGCAGCTTCGGCAACGGCTCTGCAATGCGCGTTTCTGCGGCGGGATGGCTGTATGACGATCTCGAAACCACGCGGCACATGGCTGCGCTGACGGCAGAGGTCTCGCACAATCACCCGGAGGGCATCAAGGGCGCAGAATCAACTGCAGCGGCGATTTTCCTTGCCAGAACCGGCAGCAGCAAGGCTGAGATTAAAAGCTACATCATCCGCGAATTCGGTTATGACCTCTCGCGCGCCTGTGCCGAGCTTCGCACAACAAACCGCCACGACGAGACCTGTCAGGTGACGATGCCGCTTGTATTTGCGGCGTTTCTGGAAAGCACGGACTTCGAGGACGCGGTGCGCAATGCGGTCTCGCTCGGCGGCGACACGGATACCATCGCCTGTATCACCGGCAGCATTGCCGAGGCGTTCTACGGCGTACCGGAGACCATCGCTGAAAAAGGCAAAAAGCGTCTGCCGGAGGGGTTTTTGAAGGTGCTGGAGCGGTTTGAGGCTGTGACCGGCAGAACAAACGAGCCTCCGAACAGTGCCGATGTCCGGTTCCGTCCCGAAGATCACATTACGATCGAAATCGGTGACATCACCCAAATGAGAACCGAAGCGATCGTCAACGCGGCGAATGAATCGCTGCTCGGCGGCGGCGGTGTGGACGGCGCCATTCACAGAGCCGC
>CAMNJD010000023.1 GCA_946540705.1 uncultured Ruminococcus sp.
AGTCGGTGTCATGGCGCGTATCTCCTATGTTTTTGACAACACTATGGGAAAACTCGGCTTGCAGGGCAAATCGGTCATGCCGTTCCTCGTGAGTTTCGGCTGCACGATGGGCGGTGCAGCAGGCGCGAGAGTCATTGACAACTGGGGACAGAAGGTGCTGACGATCGCCCTTGCATGGGCAGTTCCGTGCGGTGCGGCGTGGGCGATCATTCCGATGCTGTCAACGGTCTTCTTCGGAGCCGGTGCTCCGCTAGTCATTGTGGCATTGCTGCTCACCATGATTTTACATATGTGGATCACGGCAAAAATCTTCGGCAGAGGACTTGTCAAAACTGAGGACAAATGCGGCATGATCATGGAGCTGCCGCCGTATCACAAACCGAAGTGGGGCTCGCTGATGCGGTATGTATTCGGCAGAACCAAGGACACGTTTTTCCGCGTTGTCAAGGTCGTTTTACTGGTCTGCGGCATATTCTGGCTCATCAGCTACGGCGGTACATCCGGTGACAGCAGCATCCTGGAAAAGATCGGTCTTGCGATCGAACCTGTGACAAAGCTTGTCGGTCTGCCGTGGCAGCTGTTTGTGGCGTTTATTGCTTCCTCTGTCGGTAAGGAGGGTGCAGTCGGCGTCATTTCGGCGCTGTATTCAGGCGGCTCTGTCGGTGCGGCATTTACAGAGGCAATGAGCGGCGGAGCTGCTGCTGCAAATCTCAATGAGCTTCTGCTCGCAAATGTGACTCGTCCCGAAGCTATTGCGTTTATATTTGCAATTACATTCAATCTGCCCTGCGTCGTGGCGCTTGCTGCGACCTATCAGGAGATTCATTCTGTGAAGTGGACGGCGAAGATCGCTGCTTATTATACTGTTACGGCTCTGCTGCTGTCCTGTATTGCATACCATGTCGGTTTGCTGATCTGGTGATGAATATGGACGAATTACTGCGATTATTGAAGGACGGGAATACCCGAACAATCGAACAGCTTGCGGCTGAATTGCATACGACGGATGCGGATATCCGGAGGCAGCTGGAATTTCTGGAGCATATCGGTGCAATCCGAAGAATCTCCGCCCAGGAATCCGGCTGCGGTCATTGCGGCAGCTGTTCCGGCGGAGCCTGCAAGGGGTGCATGCCGGAGAACGCCAAACAGAATATGGGCGAGATCTGGGAGGTAATTCAGCGCTGATTCATCTCGTCTATCGTCAAAATGGAGCATGATTTCACCGATGGATTCATGCTCTGTTTCAAAAACAATGGATGAAATGAGGGAAGACGATGCTCGGAAAAACAAAAACTGAAAACTATTTGAAAGTGATCTATCTTTTGCAGCAGCAGCACGGAACAGCACGGCAAAGAGAGATTGCAGATGTGCTGGAAGTATCTCGCCCGACAGTCAGTATCTCTATGAAAGAGCTAATCAAAGCCGGATATGCAGAGATCAATCCGGACGGCAGTGTCATTTTGACGGTTCAAGGAAAGCATATCGCGGATGCAGTCACAGAAAAATATCGTTTTTTCCTGCATATGCTGCGGTTTATGCAGGTGAATGAAAATACTGCAAAAGAAGATGCCTGCAAACTGGAACACAGTTTATCAGATGAAAGTTTTACTGCAATGCAGCGTTTCTTTGAGGAGTTTTCTGATACTAAAACTTGATATGGAGATGGTCAATTCGCATTTCAAGCTTGCTGCATATTTATCATGACATTACTTAGAAGACAAATGCATATCACTTTAAAAACAGCTCTGGTCACCACCATCATGGATGATTCCGAGTGGCGCTGAGTCTATTGTATGAAAGTTGGTACGCACAGTCCAGCTTGGGGATAAGACAATATTCGAGGCAGTGGTATGAATGGCTGCGAGTTCAATACGATAACCATACTGAACGCATAACTGCTCACCTGTTTGCATCTTCGTTCATGCAGCGACGCGAACAAAGATGCAAAAATCAGACTCTTCCCCAAGGGGTTTTAGGAGAAGGAATCCTCGAAATGTATCTGAATACGCATCTTTGTGTAGAGGCGCACTGTCAGTAGAACCAAGAGAAAAAAAAACGTAGTATAAGACATTAGGACGCAATATTCACAACGGTAACTAACAATTTCACTGAGATAACGATTTTATCAAGAGCAATGCTGCTATGTGCAGCGGATAATACATATAGTACACCCACTTGCAAGCGGACTTGTTCCGAGTGCTACTGTCATCACCCTGATAACGCTGAATCGG
The DNA here is from genome assembly GCA_946540705.1 of uncultured Ruminococcus sp. Classification (GTDB taxonomy): domain Bacteria; phylum Bacillota; class Clostridia; order Oscillospirales; family Ruminococcaceae; genus Firm-04. Next base: position 2,232 of record CAMNJD010000023.1, read on the forward strand.
AATCTGCGCGAGCAGTGTGCCGTATTGATAAGAAAGAGCCAAAGCATTCTCCGGCTGTGACCGAACCATCACGCGGATCATCATCAGTGATGCGAGCATGAAGAACATCGCCTGCTTGCGCCAATCATCACGGAACACATAGAAGATGATCGCCCAAATTGGAACCATGTACGACCAATCCCCAAACTGCGCGAACGAGATGCACACGCCCATGAAGATCAGCCGCAACGTCGGCGGCAGTTTGGATTCCAACAGCATGAGTGACAGCAGCGCGACTTCCAGCGTGAACATTACATTCCAATGCGTGAGATATTCCAGCACGTTTACCGGAGCATGACCGAACAGCATTCTGAAATAGAACGGCTGCGAGATCAGT
>CAMNJD010000024.1 GCA_946540705.1 uncultured Ruminococcus sp.
CAAGTTTGAGGACGGCAGAGCGATTCAGCCGACCGGTCAGTCCGAGCACCGCGACGAGGTGCAGTTCCGCATTTCCATTCCCGATGCCGTCAACGGTCAGCCGACCACCGGCGCATGGGATCCCTCGAACGACCCGTCCTACAAGGGCGTCGAGGATGCGACCGACCTGAAGAAGGACGACTCGCTGAACGAGAACTTCACGATGTATGTCAACGGCGCAATGGTCTGGGGCACCGATCCCAACGGCGTCAAGGGCTATTCCGGCGCAGACCTCGGCAACTCCGCAAGCGACGACCCGACCCCCGGCACGACCGCGAATGAGCCCGACACAACCACCGCACCGATCGCGGCCGACACGGTCTGGGGCGATGCGGACTGCAACGGCGACACCAATGTTGCCGACTGCGTGCTGCTGGCGCGCTTCTGCGCAGAGGACAAGGAGGTCACGGTCTCCGCGCAGGGCAAGGCAAACGCCAACTGCTACAATGCCGACAATACCGCCACGATCAACACCGACGATATCAGCGTGATTCTTGAGTATCTCGCCGGTCTGATTCAGATGAGCGACATGCCGAAAACCACCGCATAATGCACAATCTCCCCGCTTCTGAACGGAAGCGGGGAGATTTTTTGAGGGAACGAAAAAAGGCACAGTCCGTCGTTTGGGCTGTGCCTGATTTCATTGTACGGTACTTTACTTTTTCACCGAAATAGTGTATACTGTATTGTGGGCAATCCACACAAACCCCATGACGAGGTATTGCGCCAAGATTTACACTGCGAAGATCGAGCAGACGGTCGCGAAGTATATGAACCGCCGCATATTTTAAGATATCGCACATTCTGATATAACAACTGACCGGAACAATAATTTGAAACAAATTCCGTGCATTGTTTTTATGCAGACAGGCTGTGCGATCCTGCAGCTTTTGACCGTCTGACTGGCAAAGCCAAAAATATACAGCGAGTATAATTTAATTGAAATTCGCTGGCGGGTCAAATTCACCGAAACGTCACGAATGCCCCATTCTCCGGTCAAACTGCTGTGTTATGACGATCCTGTCTCAAGGGGCTGTCGCCGGTTCGACCGGTTTCGCAGAATCTTAACTTTTGCTTTGATAAAATCGTCCAACAGCTATTGACATTTTTGCGCAAATATGGTATAATATATCCACATAACAGCGATTTTCCACAAGGAGGACACGCCGATGGAAGTGACGGCAGCGCGCGCGGCATGTACGCAAAAGAACGCATCTGTGTTGATTTCGTGCCTTGAGCACAAGAAGTTGAAATACAGCGTCGACGAGCAGACCGACACCCGCACCCATATCCGCATCCGCTTCACGGGAAACGACCTCCCGATGACGCTGCACATCATCCTGCGCGCCGACCGGCAGATCGTCTCGGTGCTCTCACCGATGCCCTTTGTCATCGAGCCGGAGCGCCGCCATGACGCCGCCCTCGCGGTCATCGCGGCAAACCACGGGCTGATTGACGGCAGCTTCGACCTGAATATGCAGTCGGGCGAGCTCTATTTCCGGCTGACCTCCGCCTTCATGGGCACGGTTCTGACCGAGGAGCTCTTCTCCTACCTGATGTTCGTCTCCGCCGAGACGATCGACCGCTTCAACGACCGCTTCGAGGCGCTCAACAGCGGAAAGCTCGATCTTGCGGGCTTTCTGGCTGCCGATGCCGCCGATGAGCGCGCCGCAGGCGGAAAGGCTTAAAGACCGTGCGCGCCTATCTGACGGCGTATCTCGCCGCGCTGGAGGCTCAGCTCGAGGAGGGAGAGGGCTGTGACTACGCTGAAATTTCCCGCCGCCACCTGCAGATGATCGCCTTCATGCAGCACGAGCGCCTGATTCATTTTCTCGTGACGATGCTGTTTGCGCTGGGCTTTTTTCTGGTATTCGGGTTCTTTCTGATGACCGAGCGCATCATGCTTCTGCCGCTGCTGGTGCTGATTCTGGCGCTGCTCTGCCCCTACATCGCACACTATTATTTTCTCGAAAATTCTGTGCAGAAGATGTATAAGCTCAATGACGAGATCAACGACAGACTATATAAAAACAACGTATCTTCGGAGAAATCCGATGCTCCGCAGCCCTGAAATGTGAGAAGAACGGGCATTGCCCGCGAGGAGGAGAATATGGAACTTTACCGCCCGATGTCGGCTGAGGAATACAAAGCCGTTGCCGCAAAGGAATTCCGGGGCTTTCCGCCCAGAACCGAGGAGCAGCCGCTCTTTGCCGCGCTGCTCTCGCAGGCCGGCGCCGAGAAGATCGCCAAGCACATGCGCATTGAGAAGCAGGCGGAGCACACCGCTTATGTCGTCAGCTTTCTCGTCGAGGATTCGTTCATCCGGCAGTTTCCCGTGCAGCACGATGACGAGCCCGACTACCGCGCCGTGTGGATCCCGGCGGAGGATGTGGAGCTGCTCAATCAGCACCTGATCGGCAAGATCCGGATGCTCGAGCGCTTCACCGTCGACCGCGCTGACGGAGATATGTTTTTTGCGTAAACGATACACCAGCCGCCGTGCCTCTGATCGG
>CAMNJD010000025.1 GCA_946540705.1 uncultured Ruminococcus sp.
GGGGTTACAGAGAGAAAACCCCGGCCGATTTTATAATCGAATCATCACAGACATACCGGCCTGATCCAGACCGGCTTCTACACTTAAGGAGGAAAGAAAAAATGAAGAAGTGGAACAGATTTGCCTCAGCAGGTCTTGCAGCAGTTCTTGCAGCCGGGATGATGGCCGGATGCGGACAGGCTCAGGCTCCGGCGGCTGCACCGGCAGAGGAAGCAGCTCCGGCAGCAGAGGGCAGCACAGAGGCTGTACAGAGCGATATGCCGGTTGTCAATATGGTAATGCCTGCATTCGTCGATTACACAGATGCTCCGATGGTCGAGGAAGAGCTCAATAAGATTCTCGGTGAGAAGTACGGCATCAACGCGAAGCTGACCTATATTTCCGTCGGTGCATGGGTACAGCAGACCAACCTGCTGCTGACCGGCAGCGAGTGCGACGTCATCGCAGGATTCATCACACCCCTGACTTCTTATGTCAATAACGGCCAGATTCTTGCACTGGATGATTATCTGGCAGCGAGTCCGGATATGCAGGCAGTCTTTTCAGAGGTTCAGCTGAAGGGCACACAGGTCAACGGCAAACAGTACGCACTCAGCAATTTCCATGATTTTGCCGGCGCTGTCGACTACTGGATGGATGAGAGCATTGTAAAGGAATTGAACATCGACGTGGACAGCATCCACACACTGGATGATATCGAAGAAGTTCTGAATCAGGTTCATGAGGCACATCCGGAGATTTATCCGATGGTTCCGCAGCACGACGCACAGATGCTGACCAGCCGCTGGACATGGGATGACCTGGGTGTCGGCTTCGCCAACGCCTTCACTTCCATCGGAAGTTACGGCGAAGACATGACGGTTCAGTGCACTTATGAAAATCCGGATTTTGTCGATTTCACAGATCATATGCACCGCTGGTATGAGAACGGCCTGATTATGGCAGATGCGCTCAGCAACACAGAGCCCGGCGATGCGCTGGTCAAGGGCGGCAAAGCCTTCTCCACTTTCGCAAACGGCTCGATCAACAAGCTGCCAGACGGCATTGTTGCCGCCAGAATCATTGAGCCCTGGTGCATGTCCAGTGCTTTCACAGGTGTAACTTACTGCATTAACGCCAACTCCGCGAATCCGGACGCAGCATGGAAGCTGATGGAAGCAGTTTATACGGATCCGGAAGTTGCAACAGTTCTGGAGTGCGGTATTGAGGGCACACACTATGTAAAGAACGAAGATGGTACAATCTCCTTCCCGGAGGGCATCGACGCCTCGACTTCAACCTATGGCGGTGCAGCACAGGCCTGGACGTTCCCGAACGCACAGATCGCTCCGGTTATTGCTGATACCGGTGAAGCAGACTACTACGAGAAGCTTGCTGAGTTCAACAACAATGCGAGAAATTCCAAGGCCATCGGTTTCATGTTTGATTCCTCGAGTGTCACGGATGCATACAGCGCATGCCTGAACATTCATCAGAAATACTTCAATGCTCTGCTGTGCGGTGCAGTAGATCCCGCTGAGATCATCCCGCAGGCCGTGGAAGAGCTGAAGGCTGCCGGTATGGACGATATCATTGCCGAAGAGCAGAAGCAGCTCGACGCTTTCCAGGCACAGTAAGTATATTCGTCACCGGATCCGGAAGGAGCAGGTTCGATTCGGATGGATCCGGGGCAGAGCCGGAACACAGGATATCAGGGGCTTCGGCGGCAGAAAGACAGCGCCGCCGGAGCCCTGCTTTATGAAGAGGGGACAGGCTTTCAGGCCTGATCTGCAGGGGAAACCGATCATGAATACACGACATAAGACTCCGGTCAGAAAAGAGACGCTCGCACTGATCAGTATGATGATTCCGGGGCTTTTATACCTTCTGATCAACAATTATCTGCCGATGGCGGGTTTGATGATCGCCTTTAAAAAGTACAATTATTCGCTGGGCATTCTGGGCAGTCCCTGGTGCGGCCTGAGCAATTTCAAGTTTCTTTTTTCAACAAAGGATGCCATGATCATCGCAAGAAACACGATCTGCTATAATCTGGTGTTCATCTTTCTCGGGAATTTTCTGGCGGTTGTGATTGCCATCATGCTCAACAATCTGAAGGGCAAAACCGGAAAGAAGGTTTATCAGACCTGTATTCTGATTCCCTATCTGATTTCCATCGTCGTCGTCAGCTATATTGTCTATGCACTGCTGAGCACAGAGACCGGTGTGATCAACAACACGCTGCGCGCGCCCTTTGGCCTGAACAAAATCAACTGGTATACACAGCCCAAGTACTGGCCGGTTATTCTGACACTGGTGTATCTGTGGAAGAACTTCGGATACAGCAGCATTATCTATTACGCGACGGTTATCGGAATCGACACCTCACTGTATGAGGCGGCAGCGATGGACGGCGCAACCCGATTCGGGCAGATTTTCCATGTGACGCTGCCCGGTCTGAAGACGACGATTATCACGATGGTTCTGCTGGCAGTCGGCCGGATTTTCTACTCGGACTTCGGTCTGTTCTATCAGGTTCCGATGGATTCCGGACTCCTGTCCAATGTCACGAGTACGATCGATACCTACGTTTACAAGTCGCTGACACAGCTCAATGACGTCGGCCGTGCATCTGCGGCAGGTTTCTATCAGTCTATCCTCGGATTTGTACTGATTCTGATCGCGAATATTATCGTGCGGAAGCTGGACCAGGACAGCGCGCTGTTCTGAAGACGGGGAAAGGAGCACATTATGGAAGCAATGGTTTCACATGACAAAGTACATCAGACAGTACTGCATATCATTTTTATTCTGCTGACGCTTGCCTGCATCCTCCCGTTTCTGCTGCTGGTGATGTCATCGTTTACAAGCGAGGATGCGCTGATGCGGAACGGATACTCGCTGTTCCCGTCCGAATTCTCAATGGAGTCTTACCGGTATCTGACACAGAAGAGTGCCATGATCATTCGCGGGTATGGCATCACAGTGCTGGTCACAGCGGTGGGCACGACAATTTCACTGCTGCTGACAACGCTGCTGGCTTATCCGCTTTCCAGAAAAGAGCTGCCCTGCCGGAATCTGTTTTCCTTCATCGTCTTCTTCACGATGCTGTTCAACGGCGGTGTTGTACCGACTTATATCATGTACACACAGGTGTTCCA
>CAMNJD010000026.1 GCA_946540705.1 uncultured Ruminococcus sp.
CTAGGCAAATCGCTGGGCGATTTGCAGACAATCTAACAAATACAAACCTCCCTTTTTGTTACAGAAACCACCTAAAATGTTATTAGCCCAAACGAACCGGCCTCATCGGAAGCCGGTTCGTTCTGATAATTGTGAAAACAGGAAAACTGCGCGGCTCAGACAACGACATTGACAAGATTGCGCTTGAGCAGCGTCAGATCGGCTGCTGTCAGCTTGCCGTTTCCGTCCATGTCGGCGGCCTTCGGGATCTTGACCGGGCTGCTGCCGAGCAGATAATCCCGCAGCATTGCCGCATCGTTTTCATCGACTGTTCCGTCGCCGTTGACATCGCCCAGCGTCACCGGTTCGACGGTAAGGTTCGGCGCTTCGTCCTGCATGAACGACACGACCCATGCCAGCGAGGCATTGGTGCTGAGTGCGGTGCAGTTTGAAGCCCACGATTCGACAGAATCCGCATAATATCTCTGGGAGGGTGCGCCGATTTCCCCGGGCTGGATACCGAGTGCGCGCATATAGGAGTCTGTGATCACCGCACTGGGGCCGCTGACCGCAACGCCGTCCGGCGCCGCAGGAAGCGTGGGATCCAGCTCCTGCTGCCAGTAACGGTGTGCAGGGTTCTGCACGCAGTAATCGCCGCAGCCGGTGATGAACGAATACGCCATCGGGTTATTGCCGAGCAGGTAGTCCATGCCGGCGGACACGCCGTTGAGATAGGATGCATCGCCGGTCATGTCATAGGCATACGCCATTGCGATGAGATTGTTGAGCGCACGCTCATTGGAGTACTGTTCATAGCCCCAGTATACCGGACCCGGCAGTCCGGAGTATTCGTCCTGATAGCCCGAGCCGTCATACTGATACGGAATGCCGTAGCCCTGCTTTGCCTCAGTATAGAGGTAGTCATTGGCTGTTTCAAGGAGTGATTTTTCGAGTGCTTCAGCAGCCTTGTCCGCGAGCTGATCTTTATGCAGCAACAGTGAAAGCGAGCCTGCCGAGCCGGGATTGCAGCGGCTCAGCATCGTATAGGAGCCGTTGCCGTAGGGATCCACGGCGTTTTGGCCGGAGGTAATTCTGAGCGTCACCTTATAGGCAAGCCGGTAATCCGAAAGATGATTGAGATACATTTCCGCATCGGGGTCCTTCATCTCTCTTGCGGAGAGGAAGAGCTCGCAGGCTGCCCAGTATGCTTCATCCTCGACCTCGTAATCGGTGTCCGGGAACAGCTCCGGCGCATACAGCGATTTTTCGTTCCGGGATTCATCCGATTTGGCTTGATACCAGTTCAGCCGGTAGGCCTGATATGCGTCCTTTGCGTTTTGCAGCAGTTTCTTTGCATAGTCCGCATCATACGGCGCCCAGAGTCTTGCACCCTGCGCCGCGCAGGCTGCATAGTTCAGCGTTGCGGCAAAGGTCGGCGGCTGCACCGCGAAGACCGCGTGATATTCGTGGTCATAAGCCGGCTGATTCGCATAGAAGCCCAGACCCGTCAGCTTGTGATAATACATTCCGGCATAGTCTCCCCATGTCGGTTCATTGGCCGGCACCTTCATTTTCGCCATGAAGTCCAGCTCATAGCGGCATTCGTCGAGGATATCCGGCACACCGTTGTCCGTTTCCGGAACGGCGGCGATACCGGAGCCGTCTGCAAATTTCTCCTTTGTTTTTTCGTTCAGCGACGCACGCTCATAGAGATTCTGAAGCGTCCAGAGCGCGATGCCGCCTGTTGTCATATCCTTGTCATAGGTGCCATCGGTATACCAGCCGCCGTATGTGTCGATGCGGGAGGATTCATACCGTTCTGCATCCGAGACAGTCGTCAGCGCATACGGAGCCCACTGACTCTGCACCAGACCGAGCCCCTCATACGGATTTTTGCCGTGTTCGAGGGCGCGCTTGTCTCCGGATGTGATGTACGCCCCGAGAATATCCGTGCCGGCGCGGTTCTGGTAGAAATCGTTGAGCGCATTGGTCAGCAGGTTGTGATCGGTTTCCTGATAGATGTCCGTACCGATGCGGAATCTGGCCGAGCGCCAGTCATAATCCTTGATGCGGATAAAATATTCGCCCGGCCTGTCAAAATCCGAAAAGTCGATCTTGCAGACCGTGTCGCCGGAAGCCTGATCGAAGAACGGTTCTCCTGTTGTGCCGGTGAATACAACATTGCCGGTCGCTGTATCTATGATCTCATAATCATAGGCGCGGGTCAGTGCGATCGACTCTGCGCCGTGAACGAAGTCGCCCCGGTTATCGCCGAGCGCTGCGATCTTTGCCAGCTTGGGATAATACCCGAGCTGATTCACAGAAATAAAGTTGTTCGGGATACCGGTATAGCGGCGGGAGGTATAGCCATAGCTGCTTTCCGGGGGCGTATAGTCCGGGTCGGTGAGATCCTCGATCGACATATCATCGAACCAGAGCTCATCGCCTGAATTGGCGTTGCCGCCGTAGCCGTTTGTGTCATAGGCATACCGGAATGTCCATTCCGCGCACTCAATATCCGCGGTCGGCTTGAATATGCCGGAGATCTCCTGATAGTCTGTTGTCAGCTTCAGCACATTGCCCCACATGCCGCCCATATCCGGCCCCATGCACATGCTGCCGGACTGACCGTCCAGTACAAAATAGCGCTCGGAATCCGCGAGATTGCCGATATGCGATGCGAGCTCCATGCCCTGACGCTGTGCCCTGACCTTGAAGCTGACCTTGTATTCATGACCGGCTTTGAAGTTCAGGCCTCTGTGCCGGAACTGAAGATCCCACTGACTGCGGTCATCGCCCGCCGGGTTGAGGATCCTAATGTGTGCGGCGCCCTCGTCAATGCTGAACTCCTGTCTGGCCGGGCTGGTCTGCACGGTGTGCCAGGGGACGATCTTGTAGTCGAAGGTTGTTTCGCCGAGCAGCTCGGAAGCGGCTGCCGGCTGCGGTGTGATGAGGCTGACAGGCGCGGGTATGAGCACAGCGGCTGTCAGCAGTCCTGCGATGAGCTTTTTGGAATGATGCTGCATGAAATCCCCTCCTTTGAATGCATAAACGGGTCAGCCGATCCGGTACGACCGGCTGCGGTGTGCGGCCTCCGGAGAAGCAGGACACCGCGCACCCTCATACGCAGATATCACTGCATTCTTCCGGATTGTTTTCATTATACTATGAACAACGCCGAAAGTCAATAGATTTGGCCTGACTCGGAGTGGCCGACCGGGGATTATTTCATACGCTTCCGGCGATGTCAACCAAAGTTTTTGGTCGAGCTTTTTTCAAAAAGCTCGCGGGTC
>CAMNJD010000027.1 GCA_946540705.1 uncultured Ruminococcus sp.
CCTCTACAGTATCGTCTTTCTGGAGCCCGCCGCGATCACACCCGATGCAAGATCACAGGAATGGCAGCTCGTCCTCTCTGCACGGACGCAGGACGCATTTGCACGGCTGTGTGATGCGATCAGAACTGCCTCCGCAGAAGCACACGGCAGTGCCCCGCTGATCATCGCGCTGCTTGACCATGCCGGTCACAGGGCGCTTGTCCCGGCTGCTGCCGAAATCAGTCCGAGCCTCCCGAGCGAAGCACCGCTGGTTCCGGACGATGAGCTGACCAGAATGGTCATCACCTGCGGAGAGGCCGCAAAGGCCGCTGAGGCCGCGGGTGCTTCCGGCGCAGCACTGAATGTCACCGGCAGAAACCTGTTCGGGGAAAGCCTTGCGGCATTTCACCGCGAGGGAAGATTCGGCGGCGATTTCGACGATCGGAGCCGCTTTGTCCGCGACTGCTATACGGCGATGAAAATGACAACAGAAAACCTCTTTTTCAGCATTCGCCTGAGCCTGAGCGACGGTCTTCCGCAGCCCGACGGCTGGGGCATGTCCATGAGCGGAAACTCGCCCGATATCTACGAACCGTCGCTGCTGCTGAAGATCCTGCGCGAGCTGTACGGGGTTGAGCTCGTCTCCTGCGAGATCGGCATTCCCGGCATCAACTGGATGGCCGCAGCAGAAGCTGAGGATGAACTCATCGTTCTGAGCCGCCTGTGTACCTGCATTGCAATGGTAGACAGCAATTTGCAGCAGAATGTGCAGCTCGTGCTGCCGGAGCTGGCAGAGCAGCAGATCCCGTTCAGCAACCTTGCTGCGGGTATGATCGGCGGAGAATTCGCTTCCTTCGCCGGATATCTCGGATAACAGCATTCTACACCCGGAAAAGGAGGGAGAAGCATGGCGCTCGACGGCGCATTTCTGCACTGCATTCGCGATGAACTGCTGCCGCTGACCGGCAGCCGGATCGACAAAATCTATCAGCCCTCCCGCGATGAGCTGGTGCTCTCCTTTCGCGGAAAGGGCGGCGCAGTCCGCGTGCTGTTCTCGGTCGCAGCAGACGCCGCCCGTGTCCATATCACAGAGACATCGCCCGAAAACCCCGCAAAGCCGCCGATGTTCTGTATGCTCCTGCGCAAGCATATCAGCGGCGGTAAGCTCGAGGAGATCGAGCAGGACGGGCTCGAACGCATCCTGCGCTTCCGCATCCGCGCCAACAATGAGCTGGGCGATTCCGTCGTGCTGACGCTTGTCTGTGAGATCATGGGACGCTTTTCCAATGTGATTCTGGTCAATGAGCACGGCCGGATCATCGACAGTCTGCGGCGTGTTGATGAGGAGATTTCCCGCGTGAGACTGGTTCTCCCGGCAATGGAATATGCCGCACCGCCGAGAGAGCCGCGCATCTGCCTGACCGACACCGATGATGACGCGATCCGGCAGGCAGTGACCGCTGCCCCGGCAATGCCGCTTGCAAAGGCGCTGATCCGCCTGTTCGAGGGCATTTCTCCGGTCGTGGCGCGGGAGTGGGAATTCTTCACCGGCCGCGGCGCTTCGGTCAGTCTGCCGCTCGATGAAACACAGATGCAGCGGCTGCTGTTCATCATTCATCAGACGCAGGAGGCGCTCGCTGACCCGGCAAAGCGCCTGTTCATGACCCTGCGGACAAAGGAAGGACTGCTCAAGGACTTTTCCTTTCTGCGCATTTCGCAGTACGGCGCGCTGATGATCACCGCAGAATACCCGACTGCCAGCAAAACACTGGATGCATTCTATGCACAGCGCGATCAGGAATCCCGGCTGCGCCAGCGTGCGAATGACCTGTTCCGCTTTCTGGCAAATACCTCCGAGCGCATTGCAAAGCGTGTGGCGGTACAGAAGCAGGAGCTGCTGGAATGTGACACGATGGAGGATGACCGCAGACGCGGCGATCTGATCTCGGCAAACCTGTACCGCATTTCACGCGGTGATTCTTCTGCGGCGGTCGAGGATTTCTACCGCGAAGATGCACCGACCGTGACGATCCCGCTGGATGTCCGGCTGACGCCCGCACAGAATGCGCAGGCATATTACAAGAAATACCGCAAGGCCTGCACCGCAAAGAAAAAGCTCACCGAGCTGATTGCAAACGGTGAGCAGGAGGTGCAGTATATCGACAGCGTGTTCGATGCGCTGACGCGCGCGGAATGCGAATCGGACATCGCACAGCTCCGGCTGGAGCTGACTGAGCAGGGGTATCTCCGGGAAAACCGGAAGGCCGGAAAGCCGCCGAAGCCGATGCAGCCGATGCATTTTGTGTCCTCAGACGGCTTTGATATCTATGTCGGCCGGAACAATCTTCAGAATGACAGGCTCACGCTGAAATTGGCAGAGAAAACCGATATCTGGCTGCACACACAGCTTGTTCACGGCGCACATGTCATCCTTGTCACGAACGGGCAGACACCGCCCGACCGTACACTCGAGGAGGCCGCAATGCTCGCCGCTTACTACAGCAAGGGGCGTGATTCCGCACAGGTCAAGGTCGATTACTGCCCGGCAAAGTTCGTCAAAAAGCCGGCAGGCGCCCGCCCCGGCATGGTGATCTACACGAATTATCAGACCGCATTTCTGACGCCGGATGCCGCCCTTGCCGAACGTCTGCGCGCAGATGACAACTGAATCAGGCAAACGCCCTGCTCTAAACTTGAGCAGGGCGTCAGTCTGTCGAAAAAGGTATCGCTGCGCGATGATTGATATTGGGCTCCGCCCAAACCCGCCAAAGGGAC
>CAMNJD010000028.1 GCA_946540705.1 uncultured Ruminococcus sp.
ACTGTGAATTTCACAGTTGTTCCTTCCGCCGTGTTGACGCCGTTGGGCTGGGTCGTGATTGACGTCTTGACAGTCAGCTTTGCGGCGGAGGAAATCGTCTTTGTACCGTTTGCATCGGTGATAACGCAGCGGTACTGATAATTGTTGTAGCCGGCAGCAGTATTGATGGTGAGGGTATCGGTATTCGAGCCGGTGCCGTTGGAGGTCTTCCAGCCGTCGCCCCTATTGTACTGCCATTGATAGGTGAGGTTCAGACCGGTCGCTTTTACCGTGTATTTCGCTGCGGTGCCGGACGCCGCCTCGACGCTAGCGGGCTGTGCGGTGATCTTCGTCCTGACCGTGAACTTTGCAGCGGAGGAGGTTGTCGTTTTGCCATTTGCATCGGTGATGACACACCGGAACTGCCAGCCGTTATACGTTGTCTTGCCGTAGATCGTCAGTTCTGCGGTCTTGTTGCCGGATGCGCCGCTGTTTTTCCAGCCGTCGCCGGAGTTGTACTGCCACTGATAACTGAGCCCCACGCCGGTCGCCTTCACGCTGAATTTCGCAGCTTCGTTGATTGCTGCGGAGGTGTCAGCAGGCTGCGCGGTGATTGCGGTTTTGATCTTCAGTGTCGCTACAGAAGATGTCGTAGTTGCACCATTGGCATCGGTGATGATGCAGCGATACTTCCAGCCATTGTAGGAGGTCTTTGCATTGATGGAGAGTGTCGCAGTTGTTGCGCCGGTCGCGCCGGATTTCTTCCATCCGTCACCAGCGTTGTATTGCCACTGATAAGTGAGATCAACACCGGTGGCTGCAACGGAAAATTGCGCGATGGTGCCAATCTCCACCTGGGTTCCGTTTGGCTGCTTTGTGATCGAAGGTGGCAGCATGTCGATCATCGTGACATCCTTTACTGCATCACATCGGGTGCAGTGGTGGGACTTCCTGCCGACCGAAGTGGAGGTCGGTTCGATATCAATCGTCCATGTTTTGGAGAAATTGTGACCCAAAGCTGGGATTTCTACAGTTTGTTCATCTGTGTATCGAATCCCGTTTAGTGTTACATAACCGATACAAGTTTTGATACCGCTTTGCTCACAAGTCGCAGGGCGTGTTATCGCAGTCTCAACATCGCCTTCCATATTTGACAAACCGTCATTACAGTTCCGGCATGCGGGCCAATAATAGCAGCGTTGAAAATCAGAAGACCATTGCCATCGCACCACATACATATCATGTCCGGCTGCCGGAATAGGGATGACTTCGCTGATTTCAGTGTTTCCATTTTTGTCAGCATATAGTTTTCCATTCCTGCCGATCCAGTATCCGGCAAAGCCTATTGCTTCACAGGTGGGTGGGACTCCTGGAATCTCAATATATTCAGCACTCGGATGTGTCGATACAAAACGAAAGTTGTTTGCCTTGGCAAATTGTTCTGCGCAAGAACCGCTCTCTCCTGCAATAATCATTGTATAGGAAAACTGTTCAAATATTGAGGTAACACTATTCGGAATAATGACTGTACAATCCCTGCAGAGAAGAAATGCACCGACGCCAATATAGCGAACGCCGTCAGGTATGACGATATGGGTCAGATTCCAACAGTAAGCGGCAGCGAATTCCGGAATCTCGTATATGCCGTCCGGAATGACCAAAACACCGCTTGCATCCTTATCTGCAACACACAGTAATTGATTCCCTTCCGCGTTCAGCAGACAGTTATTCTGGATTTTTATGTGATGATTGTTATTCAGTTCGATCTTTCGTACAGAATCCGCCATAAATCTAAATGCTTCTAAATTGCATTCTTTCACATTTGGACCGATGACGATTTTATTTAGATTCAATGCATTTTGGAATAAATGACTGGTTATATATGTCACTTCGTTTGGAATATTCAGTACAGTTTGGCTGGACGATGGTAAATAGAACGTGAAATTGACCTCTCCGTCATCAGTGTATTCCAGCACACAATTCTGTTTGATCTTAAAACGCTCGTTGTTTTCGTCTATGATCAGTTTCAGGGGTTCGGTACTGAGCGAAAACATATCAGGATGCAGTGGACCGGAATATTCAGCTGGAACGTAGATGGTGGCATTGGGGTTGAAAGTTAAGCTGTACTGACCTACGACGGTACAATACTTCGGCATTGTAAATTCCTGTATTCCCGTACAATTGCAGAATGCCCAATAACCGATATAAGTGACAGTATCAGGGATAGATATGTTTTGAAGGTATTTGTTGCCAAAAAAAGCAGAGTCATTAATTCGCGTTACGGTTTGAGGAATCTCATAATAAGTATTTGTTTTTGCGGGAGGATATGCCAGGAGAATAGACATGTCTTTATTATATAGAACACCGTTTACTGCTTTCATCCAAGGATTGGTTTTTGCAACCTGAATTGTTTTCAAAGCATAGCATTGTTCTTCCAGTCCTCCAAGTCCGGTCACAAAGGAAATTCCTTCTTCGGAAAATGAATCCAGAGTCTCCATTTTCATTGTTGAAGGGATAATAATAGTTTCCAAGGAATCACAGGAAAACGCAAATAGTCCGGCAAGCCGCTCGATTCCTTCAGAGAATTCAATGCTTATTATCGTGTCCTTGTCATGGAATGATTCTGCTGCGATTCGGATGACGGGGGCACCGTTCAACTGAGCGGGTACTACCACATGTTCTTCGCTGCCGGAGTATTCTATCACATTGAGACCATCCAATGACGGAACATACCTGAATCCTTCCGTCTCCCAATATACACGTTCAGCATTGGAGGCGTAGCTTTCGGCCGCATAACGATACTGTGCAAAATCGCAAGCAGATAACTGGTCGGGATCCTGAATGTGCGGGGAGAGATCGTTGCGCGTTTTCAAGAAATAAGAGTATTTTTCAGCCATGCTGTCTGAGGTGGCATCGAGAAAATAGTATTTGCTGTTGAGTCGGACCAGATTCCATGCATGGGCTTCTCCGGACAGATCGCCGTATACGATCCGGCAATCAATTCCAGCGAGGAGCATCAGGCGGTAAATTGCGACTGCGTAGCCCTGACAAACAGCCTTATTTTCGCATAGTGCTGCATATCCGGAATGCTCAATTTCAGTTGAATTGTCATCTATGCGTTCGTAATCAAAAGCAACATTTTGCGCAATATAGTTGTATATTTCGAGGATTTTCTCGTATTCGCTTTGCCCTGAGAGGTTCAGGTAGTTTATGATTTGGTCTGCTTTTTGCTTTGCCTGCTGATCTTGTTCAGAAGTTGCGTAATAATCCGCCTGAAAATCAATGCATATCACTTTTGAGCTTTCGAGAACAACCGTGCTGACATCCATTGTCAGTGCTGACTGATATCTTAACCAGTCGCCTTCATCGGGGTCACCGGTATGCGCAAGTGCCAAATTATATATTTCCCCGACAACATCTGAATCATCATCAACGTCAAGTGAAACTGAAACAGAAAAGCTTTCGTCGTGATTTTTCAGGTGGTTTCTGACCTCGAGCGCCTGCGCCGCAAACGGAGAGGCAAATAGCTGTTCTACGCTTTCGACGCCTGCCGCTGCAGCTCTTGCCTCAACAATGTTTACAAACGGAAACGCCCCTGATACAATAAGACCAATTGCAATCGACAGTAACAAAATGCCGGACAGTAGCTTCTTCATTGTAAACACCTCTTTCATAGAATACCGGCGGTAAACACCGGACGTAAGCTATAGTAATATTATATCATGTCAGCGCGATAATGTCAAGTAAAATCGGCGCCTTCGTACATTAAAGTGCCTCACGATATACCATTTGTATAACTCAACAGGCGAATGCCAGATAGTATGTAAACAGGATGACAGTGGGCTTCTGGATTTACAATATTATTTTCAGGAACTGCGAAAAACGACGAGAAAACGTGTTCGAGAACCAAAGCAGGAACCGGTGCGCGCTGGCTCCTGCCTGTTTCATTTTGTCGTTGTTTTTTGTCAATGCTGCTTTTGAGAATGTCACAATTTGCTGCTTTCTCACGATCACGCCGACGGACGGTCTCATTCTCAAAATGCTCCTTGCCGTCCAGCTCGATCGGCAGAATCGGGATCTCCTGTCTTTCGGTATATCAATACGAAGGTCGGAATGATCTTCCGCAATTTCTCAATCGACGAGCTGTCGCTGCTGTTCTTTATCATGAAGGGCGATATGGCAGTGATCGCGCCGAGACCATTTATTCCGGAGGAGCAGGCGGCGCTGCCGGCAGACAAACTGCCGGTGAAACCGGCGCATTTCTGCTATTGGCAGATCGGCGGCAAGAATGAACTCTCTGAGGATGAGCAGATCGTGCCTGACCGCAAGTATGTCGCGGAGCGCTCCGTGTTTGTCGATATCAAGATCGTTCTCATGACAATTCTGCTGATTGTTTGCAGAGAGAGCTGCTGATCGATGAAATGTGAACGGGAGGGCGCAGGTCTGACCTATC
>CAMNJD010000029.1 GCA_946540705.1 uncultured Ruminococcus sp.
TGCCGTGAAATATATGCGGCTTTTTATGGTATTTCCATGTCGGAGTATGACCGAATATAACATTTTTCCTTGCAGGCATATGGGAAAACTTAGACAGACGGTGCCACACCATGAATTCATTCGGTTCATAGCATCTCTCGTTTTCTGTTTCTAGCAGTTCCTTCGGTGCCGCGTGAACCAGAATATATCTGCGCCTGTTCACGGTTATCTCTAACTGCACCGGGAGCGACTCCAGATAGCGGAGCAGATCCTCTTGCTCCTTCTGCGTAAGGCTGACAAAGTGATCATAGGTGTGCATGTAACCGTTGTTTCTCCATATATATTTGAGATGAAGATTATCGGGGTGCCGAAAGGCGTTCACCATCATATACTCATGATTCCCCATAAGCAGTGTACAATTCTGCATCTCCCTGATCTGCTGTAATAACTCAATGCCATGCACTCCGCGATCGATCACATCTCCGAGGATATACAGATGATCCTCCGGCTGAAGATCGATCAGGGAAAGCATAGTATCAAACGCTTCCTTGTTGCCGTGAATATCTGAGAGAATATAATGCATCAGATACTGCCGCGGCTTTCTGTTGTTTTATCGGACATATCAAGACCTCCTGAGTGACTATCTTACTGCCTTATTGCTGACTATTATGCCACAGAAATCCGGATTTGTCAATGTACAGATGTCGTGCCGGATATGCGGCTTAGTCATTTATTACAAACAGCGTAGATACGAGGTTTCTGAGGTTCTCAGTTTGGATTTGAACATAATAATGCAGTCAGCTGATTGTAAAAATCAAGCCCGTGATGAGGTTTTACTAAGCCGTCAGAAATATATTCAGCTGTAAATTCTCTGTTTTGCACATACTCAAAATGTGGGTGACGACCTCTGTACTAAACTTCTTTGCTGCATTTGAGTGTAACCGGACAGTCCCGGAGTGCTTTGCGCATAATATGGTTGATAGGACCGGTGCCCCGTGACGTGATCTTACGACCTACCTCATTCAGCGCATATTGTCCCTGTATGAATTTTTTCGGGTTCAGGTGCATGACCTCAAGAATCCTGAAAACAGTGCTGAAATGTCCTCTCAGAATCCTGCCTGCGTCATTCCCAGGTAGATACGCATTGCCTTTACGATTTTATGTGCTTCTGTTTTCTTCGGTGCTTCAGCATAAAATTGTCTCATAGAGACTCCTCCTTTACATTCAGATGTTGGTATATTACCGTATTAGTTAGATAAATGCAAGTAGCTAACTATCACAAAGTTTCAGTGTATGATCAGCATGGCTATTATGATAATCGTCAAGCACTCCGCTCTCTGCTTTCTGGCAGGGTGCATTTTTATGCTCTCTGATACATCTGTACAGGAATAGACGCACATTCTTTGTCGGTTCCTGTGAATAGACTTTACATTCGGCTGTTGGTATAATGTCATATACAAACACATTCAAACGGAGGTATTACTATGGACGAGATAACAAAACGACAGGTTACTATCATGAAAAAGCGCAGAAAAGAGATGGGATTCACGCAGGGCGATATTGCAGAGGAGGCGGGCATTACCTTGCAACAGTATCAGAACTTTGAGTACGGCAGAAGGAAGATAGCGAATTGCTCTACGATTCTTGCGCTCCGTATCTGTGCGGCATTGGAACTGGACCCGTATGAACTGGTCTTTGAGAACGGCCGTGACTTTATCAAGCGTATCCGTGATGGTATAAAATGAAGCAGAAATGTTCATTTTGTGTAGTCCTTACAAAGACAGAGGCGAAATCAATGGTCAATTTTTGTTCCGAATACAGTCAGCTGGAAGTTTCAAAATGATCCTGATTATGATAATATGGTATCAGGTCGAAAAAGCCTATAATTACATAGTTCTGGAGTGATGCTTATGATATACTGGAACAAAAGTGAAAGATCAGAAAAAAGGAGGAAACACATTGACTAATATAATACGGGGGAAGCAGATTTCCCATGTGGATCTACAGTACCGTGTTGCGTTTTATCACAATCTCAGCCCTGATCAGATGGATCAGACGATTTCAATTGAACTGATGAAAAAACAGGACAAGCGTACTGCCGAAAAGATCTACGGCGCGCTGCTGAGTGCTGTATATGTCGATCACGCATATAACGGAGAAGTAATGTCGGAACGTCCGGGTTTTGAAAAGCTGCTGGAGGATGCAAGAGCAGGCAAATTTGATATGATCGTCACACCAACGCTCAAACATTTTACTGCATCATCCGATGAGACATTGCAGATAACAGAAGAATTGCTTGCACTCCCGGCTCCTGTGGTGATCAGATTTGAAAAGGATATGCTGGATTCAGAGTTCATACATGAGATACTCCCGCTTCTGAGGGAGGTCAAACATGGATGACATAAAAAAAGCAGCCGCTGAACGCGCGGCGCATCCGAGCAATACACCTGCAGGCAGCAGCTTTGAATCTGACCGTAAGCGGGAGAAAGCGGCACTCACGATGCAGCTTGATTCTCTCGACAGCAGCCAGATCAGAAAGATCGCGGCAGTCAGTGATACAGGCGGTGCATCCCGAAAGCTGCGTGTGGCATCATACTGCCGTGTATCCACAGACGATATTGACCAGGCGATATCAATTCACCTTCAGCAGGCTGAATACAAGAAAAAGATCAAGTCCAATCCCGACTGGATCTTTGCCGGGATGTATGTGGATAACGGATTCTCAGGAACAAATACGGCGCACCGCCCTGGCTTCTTAAAGCTTATTGAGGACTGCCGTGCCGGAAAGATCGATATGATCATTACGAAGGCGGTATCCCGATTTGCCAGAAACCTGATGGACTGTATCAAGTATGTCGAAGAACTGAAAAGTCTGAGTCCGCCTGTTAATGTATATTTCGAGCAGGAAAAGCTGGATACAGGCTTGCAGACAAGCGGCGTTATTCTGATCGTTCTAGCAATGGTAGCCGAAGAAGAGAGCCACATGAAAAGCGAGGCGATGCTGCTGTCTCTGGAATGGAGGTTCAGCCGCGGACGTTTTCTCACACCGGCACTGTTCGGTTACGATAAGGTAGAGGTACCGGACGGATTCGGCGGCAAGAAGAAAATGCTTGTTGTCAATCCGCAGCAGGCCAAGGTCGTGGAGTGGATGTATGCGATGCTTGTGAACGGAAGCACAGCGGAGGAGATCGCAGGCGTTCTTACTGAGCTGCAGATCCCGACAGGCGGACGCCGCAAGGACGGTTCACTGAATACGAATTGGACAGGCAGCGGTGTTGTCACACTGATGCGAAATGAACGGTACTGCGGTGATGTGCTGTCAAGAAAAACATACACTCCGAACTTCAAGGATCACAAATCAAAGAAGAACCGAGGCAAGAAAAATAAGTATTTTCAGGCAAATCACCACGAGGCTATTGTGCCGCGCAGGGTATGGAACGCTGCACAGCGAATATTGAACAGCCGCAGATATGGTCATGAAGGCTCTTATCTGCCGATGCATATTATCGACAGCGGTGTGCTGACCGGATTTATCTCCATGAACCGCTCGTGGGCAGGGTTCGATGCGGAGGACTATTATAGAGCAGCACAGATTGCTATGGGATTGCTTGACGAAGAGCTTGACGATGATCTTGACAATGAATTTCTGCCTGACGGCGGTCACAGGCTTGAGGGTCTGATGGATGACCACGGCATCTCTCGCATTGCCCGTGAGCTGACCGAAGCGGAACAACGGGTAAAGGACGAGATGGACGGCATAGACCGCAGTAAACAGGAGCTTGAGGAGCAGGCTGAGACCGTTAAAACCTTTCAGGTCGTCAGCGGTGAAATGTTCAGCCATATCTATGAGCCGGTCGTTCGTATCGGTCAGAGAGATATCCTGTTCAACTCCAACTGCGCTGCAAAAATGCGTGCGGATTATGCGGAGATCCTGTTTAACCCGGTCGAGCGTATGCTTGTGGTGCGTCCCTGTGACAAGCGAAATCCCAATGCAATAGCATGGGGCGGCAAAAGCAGAGGAGCAAGTTATCTTTGCAGGATCCTGTATGAAAGTATGGGCTGGGATACGGAATACACCTACCGAATACCCTGTCAGCCGATTATTCTGACAGCACCGGATGATACTGTTCAGCAGGTCCTTATATTCGACCTTGACAACTATATCGGCAGAGCAGTGAATAAGCGGGAGGAGATCATACAGGCACGGCAGGAGCAGGAGCGTGAAGAACGGCTTGCTGAGGAAGCGAGAAGCTACTTCATTCCACCGGATGATGACGATGAGCCGGAAGAACTTGTGGAGATGGCAGAGCAGGTACAAAAGGCGTTGGAGCTGAACAAGAAGATATTCGGTATTCCGGCTTTCAAACACACATCTACATTCCGCAGCATAGACGGCAACGGAACATGGGAGGAGTGGATGGCACCGGCAAGACCGCTCGATACCAATCACAGATATGATGCCGATGTTGTGGATGAAATGCTCCGGAAAATACAGGAAGACCCGCCGGAGCTTCCGTCCGAACCTGAACTCATGGGTGATGATATCATTGAGGCATCCGTTACCGATGCCGGGGAGGGGGGAGAGTAATGTCAAGAGATCCTGCGAAAAGCAGACCGCTTTCTGAAAATGTGAAACGAATGATGTGGCTGGA
>CAMNJD010000030.1 GCA_946540705.1 uncultured Ruminococcus sp.
CGTTCAGACCTTGTGGTATGCTGCATTCAGCATAAAAGCGGCGGTGCGTATCACGCCGTCCGACACGCGGAGAAAATCGGGAAGATGATTGTCAATGTTGCGGAGGAAATAACCGGATTCTGATTGAAAAGAAAAGTGACAGGTGTGTCAACTTTGGGAATAGGCGACAGACAGAGAAAAGCGGCTCGGATTGCTCCGAACCGCTTTTGTTATGTCGTTTTGCATTTGGGAATGTGACAGACCTGTCAACTTTCGTCGTGAGATGTGATTAGCAGTATCAGATTCATCAGTGTTTGTTCACGAGAATCGGGTCTTAATTGACATTCCCAAACCACAATCACACGCCACCCCATCTCTTTCAGTTGCGTATATTGTCGCTCATCCCGCTCAATGTTCACTTTGATTTTCTTCATCCAGAATTCTGTGTTGGTCTGGGGAACCACGAAATAACGACAACCTTCATGACCATGCCAGAAACACCCGTTAACAAAGATCATCGCCCGATACTTCGGAATGACAATATCCGGCGTTCCCGGATAACGCTTGTCATTTTTTCGGAAACGGAAACCGTTTGCAAACAAGTATTTCCGCACCAGTGTCTCCGGCTTGGTGTCTTTACCCCTGATTTTGGACATATTGTAGCTTCGGGTTTCCTTTGAGTGAATATCCACCGGCAACCATCCTTTATCACTTTCAGCATTCAGATAATCCAAGAATCAGGATTCAGGTTCTTGTGTCTCGTCATTATGGAATATCTCACTGTCAATCATTTTGATCTGAAGAAAGATACCTTCCAGTAATTTTACCGGTATACTGTTCCCCGCCATACGAATAATCTTATCTCTTGAAAAGAAAAAATGATCCTTGTGTATTTCAGGATTGTTTTTGATTACTCGCTCATAATCATCGTCAGTAAATCCCATAAACAGAAAGCATTCACGCGGAGTCAGATACCGGAAAGAGCTGCGTCCTTTATATGCAGATTCAAAATACAGGTTTCCGGAATTGGGATTCCGATCCTGCTTTGTTGTGATTGTCCGTATGATTTCAAACTCCGGATTTACAATATTTCCTTTCAGGACAAGCTGCGGATTCTCGTCCCAAATCCTGCGTCTGGAAGGCGTATCATTTGGTGTGCATTCCTCCGCTTCTTGTAGAATCTTCGGATCAGAATAATCTATCCTATATAAATCCTCCGGCTTTAACGGATGATAGTACATAGATGCCTGATAATCCGCGATGATCTGCTCCGGTGTTTTATCGAGAAAACGGCGGACTTTATTCTGTAACGCTTTCTGTTGACCGGTATAAACGCTTATCATCAGCAATCTTGGTCTGTTCTGTGGTAAGCCAAATGAGGATGCGTTCAAGGGATAGTAATGACTGACATAGCCCATTTCAGCCAGTTCTGAAATCCATGTGTCAAAATTTGCTTTGTGGCGTTTAGACAGAAGTGCCGGGACATTCTCCATAAGCAGAAACCGCGGCGGTCTGATGCGTGAATCACGCATTTCCTTGACTATTCTTCCGACTTCCCACAGCAGGCTGGAACGACTTCCTGAACCTTTGTCTATGCCCAGATTATACCCATGAAACGCACCGACATTTGATAAATCCTGACATGGAAAAGAATACGTCATAATGTCAATATGTTTCGGTAGTACTTTGCCGCTCAATGCACTGATGTCAACATAATTGTTGTTTCGCTTGATAGCGACATAGATGCGCCGGAGAGCCGCCGCTGAATATGTTCGCAGGATGTCATAATCCATCTGGACTTTCCCGTCATTGCTCAAATTGAATTTGCTCAATTCTTCCAGCAATTCCTCTTTTGTGAGCTTCAGCGAATCAAATGTAAGCTCCGGGGAAACATGAATTGCATCATACGCAACGAAGGCATGAATATCCCACTCACAGGTTGCTGTAACTTCAATATTCATACCGAGATTTTTCAGAGCTTTGTATTGACTGCCAATTCCGCTGAACAGCTCAACTATATTGTAATGCATTTATCATTCTTGCTCCGTTTCCATAAGATTCTTACTGGGCAATCCTGATAAATTCACAGTATAATTTATCCGGATAATATTGGCAGGTATGACATTGCCCTTGAAAGAAGATTCGGTGATTGCCGGAAAGCTATCATCGACTTCATAGAGTTTCATTTCAATCAGGTTATATTTTTGCTTTCGGGCAGTGCATCCTCTTTCAAGATGAGCCTTGCTCAAAGCTGTTTCCAGTTCACTTTCAGAGTAACCGAGTTTCACTAATCGTTTTATCAGCGCATTCAGATCTGTTCCTTCAGGATCAGATTCAAAACGACAAAAAACAAGGTTGACTTTCCGATTCTGTCCGTTAAGCTGATAAATGCTGTTAATTGTCACTTCATAGTTATACCGGTTCACTGTTGATTTTACTTCATAATTACAATCAGGGGTTTCAATATCAACAGTTCCTCGTTTTCCGGCTGTCCATGTCGCATTTTTACCGATTTTCAAAAGATATTCCAGTGTCAGCAATTCACCGATGAATGAATATGTATCTGTCAGGCGGCTGATATTTCCTAACAAATCTTTCCATTTTGCCCACCAGATTGCCGGATCACCTGTTATTTTGGCACGATTTGTATTATCTGCACCGGGTTCTATAAATTGTTCGCATAAAGTTGCAAAAGCATCACTCAAGGAATAGTCGAAACATTCAAGCAGCAGTGCATCCGTAAGCTGATCCCCGATCTGAACATTCTGCTCTGAATGCATTACAACATTTGAAAACTGTTCGTAGAATTCCGAATATTGCTGTACCGGAATCAGTACTCCGTATTTTTCCTTGCTCTTGATCGTCCATGCAGGCGCATCTGCGGGTAACCCTGTGATCTGGAGAGCTTTGTTCATGATACCATTATCAAACTGATAACGGAGCGTTTCGATAAGGCTCATATTCTCACTTCCATGTATATCCAAAGTAGTCACGAAGATCATCGACATAAGCCGATTCTCCGCCATCGACCAACGAAGGCTCGACTGTCTGAACCTTTGCTGTATTCAGCACCATCATTTTCCGGAAAATCTTTGTTTGTTTCCGTTGTTCCGGATTCAATTCCGAAAACTTCTTCATCAGTTCACGGCAGAAATCCACTCGATAGCCGTCTCTGCCACAGCGGTCAACAAGCTGTAAGATTTCATCCGTACTGTTATCTTTCAGAACATCTTTTGTGCTTTCATAGTCACCTTGCCATGACAGATGAATATACCACCAAAGTACACGCAGCCATAGCCGCTTGGGTTTCTTCCAGAAACGATCAGGATGATCTGTGCCATATCTCAAGGCTATGAGATCAGGTACAACTTTTACGCTTAAAAACAGCCAGATTCCCTCGGTTGCAGCCATACGCACTGTCATATTATACCGGTTGTTCAGTAATTCATATAACTTCAAGCCGAACAGATAATCGACTTTATAAGCATTTTGTGAGATTTGTTCCGCATCAATATTCAGTTCAGACAGCGTAGCTACAAACAGTTCCTGTATATCTTTCTGAATTTCCGAGTAACTTTCCGGACAATCTACAGTGCCTGAAGAACAGAATTCAACAAAGGCTTCACTGCTCTGTTCTTTTGTCAGTTGCAGCCATTCCATTTTCTCACCTCAAATTCTTGTCGAAGTAATCATGTATTGATAACGCGAGATTTACGGGATTTGATGTATCCCATCCAAGTTTATTTATGAAATACGATACGGCTTCAGCAATGGTCCCCTGCTCAAGGCTCTGACCCGATACAATCTCATCCCATTCATCACTCACAAGCTCTTTGACCGATTGAACAATAATATACAATGCTGAAGAAATAACCTCCAGAAACAGGGGGGATTCACGCAATGAATCATTGATTTTCAGTTCTCCGTATGAGGGATGTGCCTGATTCAGATAAAGGACAACATTCTGATCATCAAAGGCATCCTCAAACGGATCATCCGAGCTGAAGTGTACCCACCACAAAGGACGATCCGGCTCATTGACATAGTAAATCGGGAATACTGATCCGTTTCCGTCAATCATCAGGTCGAATTCTTCAATACAGCCCAGAACAATACCAGTCTGGTTCGCAAGATGAAGTTCATTCGTATACGGCTGTCCGCTTGATTCCTTCAGGTACAGAACGAGTTTGAAATGAATGCTGCCCCGCAGTTCTCCGCTTTCAAAACGATATTCCTGATTGAAATTATAAGTATTGACACGCATTCCGAATTTGCCGAAAAGGATTGTTCCATGAAGATCAGACCGCTTGGATGACCAGATGCCAGCAATACCGATAATCGCATCATGAGGAACGATTCCGTCTTTGCCGAAAAGCAGATCAGGATGCTGGATGGTTCCTGCTTTCCGAAGTATAAGATTATGTGTATCCGCTGACCACACGCACCTTACATCGGACAAGCGGGCTGAAAACCTCCGGCTTTCCCCCTCTATATCCTCCATTGAAAGAGGATAGTAGTCACCATCATCAAGATAGGAGAGTTCTGTAGGTTCTGTTTCTATTCCTGCTTTTTCAGTCAAAGCGTCTGATAATACAGGATATAAGCTGAATGCTTTACTCATATCACCCCTCCTTGATATTGAATGATAACTTGAAGTATGGAGCATCGGAGTGAACACGCACTTTTCCCTTGAACACTGTCCGGGGATTTGTTGCTTTCACCTTAATTGCATAGGGGATATTATATCGGTCGCTCCTGACAATCTCCAGCGAATAATCCGCATCAGATGTCGCCCCGTTAACAGACAGGGTATGGGTGCTGGTGACCGCCGAATTGGATGCTCGTGATTCGGTCAATGAAAAATCA
>CAMNJD010000031.1 GCA_946540705.1 uncultured Ruminococcus sp.
CACCGCCTTTGCAGAAGCCGGGACAGGTGTGACCGCTGACATTATCTTTCTCAAAAAGCGTGAAACCCCGCTGCTGGCGCACGAGGCAAAGCCTGACTGGTGCTATCTTGCAACCGACCCGAACGGGCTGCGTATCAATTCCTATTTCGTTGAGCACCCCGATATGGTGCTTGGCACAATGCGGAAAACATCATACTTTGACCGGCTGACCTGTGATCCCGACAAGAACAGACCGCTTTCAGAGCAGCTTGACGATGCAATCAGCAATATCCGCGCACAGATTACTGTGAGACAGCGGGTAGAGGCAATGCTGGCGAGAACCGGCATGGTTCAGGCTTGGGGCAAGGATGACAGCTTTCATCTGAAGGACGGCAAGATTTATTTCCGCTCCGGCGACCGCATGGAGGAAGTCAAGGGCAATCGCGGCGGGGAACTGAACAAGAAAAACTATGCGATGCTGGTTGCGCTGATCGAGCTGCGCACAATCACGCGGGAATTGCTCGACAAGCAGAAAACGCACTGTGCCGACGAAGAACTGGCACCGATGCGCGAAAAGCTGAATACCCTCTATGACAAGTTTTTGAGTGACTACAAGACCCATTTGAGTGAGCCGACTGTCAGAAAACTGTTCGGCAGAGATGCAGATTATCCGATTCTGCAATCGCTGGAAAACTTCAACAGTGAGACACAGACATACGAAAAGGCTGACATATTCCAGCGGCGCACCGTCAGCCCTGTTGAGGAAATCACGGCTGTCGCAACAGTCGAGGAAGCCTATCAGGTTGCAATGGACAGACGCGGAAAGCCTGATATTCCGTATATGGCGACGCTGCTGCAATCGGCACGACCGGATACGGATTTCACAGAACTGATGCCGCAGGTCGCACAGGAATTGCTGGAAAAGGGCTTGGTGTTTGTTGATCCGCAAAAGCCGACATTCCCGGATGACCCGTATGCGCAGCTCACTGACCGCGCAGAATATCTTTCCGGCAATGTCCGTGAAAAACTGACCTTTGCACAGGAAAAAGCAGCAGCCGATCCATCATTCCAGCGGAATGTGGATGCGCTGACACCGATTATCCCGGAGGACATTCACGCAGAGGAAATCACTGTCCGAATGGGTGTCGCGTGGATTGATGCAGAGGATTACACGGAATTCCTGCAATCATTGAGCGGCAGATACAGCCCGCGCTGCACTGTAGAGTATATCCCGGAAACCGGCGAATTTGCAATCATGCGGGCGGGCAGCAAAAAAGACCTCAATATCAACGAAAGCTCAACATACGGCACGGAAGATCTCACGATGTATGAGATTGCGGAAAAGCTGCTGAATCAGACACGCATCACTGTCAACAAGGCGGTTCCCTCACCGAAAGACCCGTCCAAAATGGTGATGAGAACCGATCCCGCAAAAACAAGACTGGCGCATGAAAAGGCGCGGCAGATTGAAGAAAAGTTTGCAGAATGGATATTTGCTGATCCGAAACGCAAGGCAAAATATGAGGAGCGATACAATCAGCTTTTCAATTCTTTGGTGGGGCGGCAATACGATGGTTCACATCTGACCTTTAACGGCATGGCATCGGATTTCACGCCGCGTCAGCATCAGCGTGATTGCGTTGCGCGGGCTGTCTACGGCGGCAACACATTGGCTGCTCATGTGGTCGGTGCCGGAAAATCTGCGGTTTTTGTGACTTCGGTGATGAAGAAAAAGGAGCTTGGATTGATTCACAAGGCGTGTGTGGTTGTGCCGAAGGCACTGACTGAACAGACGGCGCGTGAATGGCGCAGCATCTTCCCGGATGCAAAGCTGCTGACAGTTTCCGAAATGGATTTGTCTACGCCCGCAAAGCGCGAAACCTTTACTGCACGAATCGCAACCGGCGATTATGATGCGGTCATATTGAGCCGGGAGCAATTTGACAAAATGCCCATGTCGCAGGAGTATCAGGTCGCCTATATCCAGCATCAGATTGACGAATTGGAGGATATGCTGACCGCGCAAAAGCTGAACGGCGCAACGGCAAAATCTCCGTCTGTCATGAAGATCGAGCAGGCGAAGAAAAAACTCCAGACACGGCTGGAAAACACAATGAACCCGAAAAAAACATCGACACGCAGAAAGGATGAAGTGCTGGATTTCCAGCAATTAGGCTTTGACTATCTCGTGATTGACGAAGCCCATGCCTACAAGAACGGCTTTGTGGCGACGAAAATGAGCGATGTATCCGGTGTGACTGTTTCGCCCAGCGGACGCGCACAGGATATGCAGATGAAATGCGATTATTTCAATGAAACGCTCGGACAGGGACATATCCTTTTTTGTACGGGAACGCCGGTCAGTAATTCGATGACAGAACTGTATGTGATGACACGTTATCTGCGCCCCGATCTGCTGCGGGCAGCGGGTGTGGAGCGTTTTGATGATTGGGCTGCTACTTTCGGAAAGGTTGTCGCGGCATACAAGCAGACAGCATCGGGTGAACTGAAATTAAAGACTTCGTTTGCGAAATTTGCAAATTTACCGGAGTTGATGCAGATGTATAAGGAATTTGCAGACATTCAATCCGCTGAAAAGCTGCAATTACCGCGACCTGACCTGATCGGCGGCAAGCCGGAAATTGTCAAGGTTGAAGCATCACCGGAACAGCGTGAATATGTCAGGGAGCTGGCAAACCGCGCAGCACGGATTTCGTCCGGCGCGGTTGACCCGCATGAGGACAATTTGCTGAAAATCGTGCGCTGTTAAACGCGCAAATGTATCCTCTCCGCAGGAGAGCGTTATTAGAAGAATATAACGGGAACAATCGGTTTACTTCGAGTGGAA
>CAMNJD010000032.1 GCA_946540705.1 uncultured Ruminococcus sp.
GTGTGTCTCGCCCTTTTGCAGGCCGATATTCTCTGCCTCGATCTCAACGGTATTATAGCCCTTGACGGTCTGGCGGAAGGAGTCGCGAGTCCCCTGCCGGATCCGGTCAGTCGCCCGGACGGAGCTTGCCTCTGCGTCTACGTCATACTTGTCCGCGAGATAACCCGAGAGATATGCGGTCTGAAAATTCACGGCCTTCGAGAAATCGTATGGCTCCAGCGATTCCATAAGCGTATCGTCCATTTTCTCCGAGCCGTCCACCGGAACATGCTCAAAACCGACCGTACCCTGACGGTAGCAGCTATAGTAGCTTGTCTCCTTGTAATGGTAGTTGCTGTCGCTCCACGAACGCACTTTTGTTGCCTTGAACTGAATCTGTGCGTCCACATCGGCTTCATACAGCCAGATCGGAACATAAACGCCTTTGATCTCGTCGATATGATTCTGGCTCTTGAACACCTTAGGGAGCAGCGGCTTGCCCTCCATGTGCTTGAGCAGCGACTTCTTGGCCGCCTCCTTATCAAGCTGGAACGGAATCACGAAATCGGGCTTCAGATCGCCGGCAAGCTGTCCCATCATGATGACAGGCGCATCGCAGTAGGGGCACTGTGAAGCTGCGGTCGTGCCGTCAGCAATGACCTCGCCGCCGCAGGACTGGCATTTGTAAACGCGCATGCCCTCTGCCTCGCCGGGCTCCCATTCCGAACCGGCATCATTGTCCCAGTTCATTTCGGATTCCTGCGGCTGCTGGTTCAGCGCCTCATCATAGGACTGAAGCGAGGCCACATCGAATTCCGAATCGCAGTAGGGGCATTTCATCTGCTGTGAGGCGCTGTCAAACTCGATCTTTGCGCCGCAGCTCGGGCATTTATATCCTAGTAAATCTGCCATGGTTTCTTCTCCCTGAACGATTGATAGATCAGATTACAAATTCCATAACAAAGCAGGGCCGGGAGAATGCCTGCTGAGGGTGCAGCCTTGCTCCGCGCCTCTTGCTTGCAGCCTCCCGACCTGCCGGATTACAGATTACTGTGCATCGTTTTCGTCAAACACGTCGCCGCACTCAGGGCAGAATTTCGGCGGATTCTTCGGATCCTCCGGTGTCCAGCCGCACTTATCGCAGCGGTAGAGCGGTGCATCAGCGGGCTTCTTGCTGCCGCAGTTCATGCAGAACTTGCCCTGGTTCACGGTGCCGCAGGAGCAGGTCCAGCCTGCTGCCGGAGCGGGCTTCGCGCTGCCGCAGCCGGTGCAGAATTTGCCGGTGTTCACCTGACCGCAGAAGCAGGTCCAGGAATCTGCTGCGGGTGCTGCCGGAGCCGGTGCAGCGGCAGGTGCCGGAGCAGGAGCGGGAGCCGGAGCCTGCTGCTGACCCATTGCAAAGAGCTGGCCGGCATTGATGCCGCCTGCGTTCTGCGCCATGCCCATGCCCATAAATGCATTCATCGCGCCGTTGGTATTCTTTGCGGCATCCTGCATGGCCTGTGCCTGTGCAGTGACCATCGTTGCAGCAGCCATGTTCGGATTGCGGTTGATCGCAGCGCGCTGTGCCTGCTTGATCATATCCTCGTCTTCCTTCGGGATGGTGACGGAATTGATCGTGATCTTGGACAGCTTGATGCCGCGGTTTGCGAGCCACTCCTCCTTGAGCGCCTCATTCATGGCCTCGGTCAGCTCCTTGGTGTGACCGGGCAGTGCGCTGTAGCGGATGCCGAGCTCGGAGATCTTCGCAAATGCAGGCTGAAGCGCATCGAGGAACTCGCTCTTCATCATCTGCTGGAGCTGGCTCTCGCCGAAGCGGAACTCCTCAGAGACATTGCCGGCGACCTTGGAATAGAACAGGATCGGGTCGTCGAGCGTGAACTGGTACATACCGTTGCAGCGGACTGCGACGTCAATGTCCAGGCCGATGTTATTATCGACGATACGGAACGGAACCGGATTCTGGGTGCCGAACTTGTTGCCCATGATATCCTTGGTATTGAAGTAATAGACGCGCTGATCCTTGCCGGTATCGCCGCCGCGGGCAAAACGTCTGCCAAAGGTCTTGAAGCTCTCGATGATGCCCTTGCCGAGCTTGCCGGAGAAGATGCTGGGCTCAGAACCGATATCGTAGGTGTACTCACCCGGCTCGGCGCAGACTTCCATGATACGGCCCTGCTCGACGATGATCATGCACTGACCGTCAGCAACCACAACGCCCGATCCGTTGGTAATAATGTTGTCGTCGCCCTTGTTATTGCCCTTGGTGCGCTTATGGCCCTTGACCATAAGAACGTCATCCGGGATGGATTCACAGTAGAAGAATTCCAGCCACTGATCCTTCAGTGTGCTGCCTGCTGCGCCCAATACTGCACTGATAAGTCCCATAGTTAAATACTCCTTTCGGTATCTGCGGCGGTATGCCGCATCGGTTTGTGGGTTGCGCGTCCGTGTTTCCGGATAGTAGATTTACACGGTTCCATTACATTATAGCATTTTTCGACGGTTTTTGCAATCTTTTTACCGAAAAAACATGCTGTATATTTTG
This sequence comes from uncultured Ruminococcus sp., assembly GCA_946540705.1. GTDB lineage: Bacteria > Bacillota > Clostridia > Oscillospirales > Ruminococcaceae > Firm-04. The sequence goes on from CAMNJD010000032.1 coordinate 2,528, forward strand.
CACAAAGAATCGTCGGGAGGATTGTGCTGTTTGTGCAGATGCGGAGGATTTCATGTGAAATCGTCTGCCTGAATGATGAATGCAGTAACGGCAGAGAGCGTGCTGTCTCCGTAATGCAGGCCGTCCGCAATGAAGTCCGTTCTGCCGCAGGTGACCGACGGAACATCCGTATAGGAACCCGCATTGCCGCTGAGCAGGCTGCTCTCGCAGACTGCTTTGTACAGCGCCTCATTATATGCAGGGACATAGCGGTTGAATACCGCGGGGTCATAGCCGATGACCGGCGCATCGGTCTGTCCGCCGTCAAATCCGACGACGATCACCTCCGGATGACAGATCTTTCCGCCGTACTCATAGGAGAGTGCTGCGATCCGTTCCGCCGTGCGGACCGTATCTGCGATTTTGCTGTCATTCTGTCCGGAAATGAAATCGAAATCATTGACGCTTGCGAACAGGCAGATCACGGATTTCCCGCAGCTTTCGATCTGCGTCCGGAAGCACTGCACCATGTCCTCCCAAAGGAGCTCCGTCATCGTTCCTGCGGATTCACCTGCAAAGTGACCGCCCCAGACAGCAAATACTGCAAAATCGCCTCTGTTTGCGCGTTCCTGCGCGATGCCGAGCTGACAGCAGCGGCTGTCACCGACGATGATCCGGCCGGAGCGATAGCCCGCTGATGCTTCCGGTGTCCGGAAATAGTCCTGATTGATCCCGTTCACGCCCATCGGGGTCAGAAGCCCGCCCGGATAGCCGGTTTCTTTTGCCCACGCCGTGTAATCGCTGAGCTGTGTATAGGCGGATGGGAGATCCTCCGTCAGCCTCCGATCCCGGTATTTTTCCGCTGCTTTCTCAAAGTATTCGGACGGTTCCCCGGGCATGCCCGCGAGCTGCCGCACATAACAGCACAGAATGGTCTGTGCATCTGCTGCACTGACATACCTCGCACGCACTTCACTGCCGGTCACATGACTGCGGCGGATCTGCGCATCTGAAAGCGTGACCGGCTTCTGCGCGAGCTGCCGGACATACTGACTGAGCAAAAGCTGTGCGTCATCCGCGGCGATCACGCCGTCACCGCTGACATCCCCGGCGGAATCCGCCGCCTGCCCCGCAAACACGTTTGCAGAACAGGTCAGTGCAGTCAGGAGCGGCACGAAGGCTGCCGTTATTTTTCTCATCATATCAAAAAAACTCCTCTGCGTCATCTGTGCCGGAAAAAGCAATTCCCCTCAGACTGCCCTGAGGGGAACGGAGCTGAATTCAGACATCAGGCTTCTGCAAGCAAATGCGTCATATCATAGAGCATCGGTGCCTTGCCGATCAGGAACAGCGCGGCATTGATTGAGCCCTCTGCAAAGACGCGCTTTGACGATGCTGTGTGCTTGATCGAAACACACTCATCCGGCCCGGCAAACAGAACCTCATGCTCGCCGACGATCGTACCGCCGCGGATCGAATGCATGCCGATCTCTGTCATTTCGCGCTTTTTGCGGACGCTGTGGCGGTCATAGACCACATGCTTTGGCGGGTCAGTCTCGCCGATGATCGCGTTTGCGATCATAATTGCAGTGCCGGAGGGCGCGTCGATCTTCTGATTGTGGTGCTTCTCAATGATCTCAATGTCGAACTGATTGCCCAGCACAGCCGCGGCTTTCTTCGAGAGCGCGAGCAAAAGCTGAATGCCGATCGACATATTGAACGAGGAGAACAGCGCCGTCTGCTGTGCCGCATCGCGGATCTGCTGAAGCTGCTCCTCGGAGTAGCCGGTCGTTGCGAGCACAGCCGGTGTCCCGGTAGACTTCGCATATTCGAGCAGCCCGTTCAGGCATGAGGGGTGGCTGTAGTCGATGATGACATCCGGCTTCTCCTGCATCTTTGCGATGCTGTCATAAACCGGGAACCTGTACTCCGTTTCCGTGTTCAGGTCAATGCCGCAGCAGACCTCACAGTCGGTGCGGTCTTTGATGCAGGAAACAAGCATTCTGCCCATATGGCCGCAGACACCGCTGATCGCGATTTTTACCATGATACATTCCTTCCTTTCTTTTCAACGATACGGCATGGGCGGGACAGCGCCCGCCCATATCAGATCACTTTACCAGTCCGTGCTTTCTCAGCTCTGCATCCAGCACCGCAGCATTGCTCTCTGCCATGTGATACAGCGGAAGGCGGCATTCACCGGCGTTGAAGCCCATGCGGTTGACTGCTTCCTTGACCGGGATCGGGTTTGTTTCGATGAACAGCGCATTCACGAGCTTCAGATACCTGAGCTGAAGCTCCGCAGCCGTCTTGAAATCGCCTGCCAGCGCAGCCGCACACATTTCGTGTGTTTCTCTCGGCAGCACATTCGACAGCACGGAGATCACGCCCTTTGCGCCGAGGGACATCATCGGCACGATCTGATCGTCATTGCCGCTGTAAACAGTCAGCTTGTCGCCGCAGCGCTCGATCAGCTTCGCGGTATAGGAGATATTGCCCACAGCGTCCTTCATTGCGGCAATATTGTCGATCTCAGCGAGCTTTGCAGCAGTCTCGACCTCGATGGTCATGCCGGTGCGGGACGGAACATTATACAGGATGATCGGCAGGTTCACGCTCTTTGCAATCGTCGAATAGTGAACATACAGACCGTTCTGCGTGGTCTTATTATAGTACGGGGTGACGAGCAGCAGGGCATCCGCGCCGAGCTTCTCCGCCTCCTGCGAAAGCATCACGGCCGTCGCAGTGGAGTTGCTTCCGGTGCCTG
>CAMNJD010000033.1 GCA_946540705.1 uncultured Ruminococcus sp.
CCTCGACCCTGCAAGCCTTTGAAAAGGCTTGAGCGAAACTTTTCATATGGGCGAAATTAAAACTATTTGTTTTAACATTATTTTTCCGACTACCTAAAAAATTACATACCCAAAAATACTTGCAAATTCCGACAGAATGTGCTATACTAGAAAAGTATCGTTTGCGAAAGGCGGTTTACTCTATGAATCTGACATTTCAGCTTTTGCGGGAGGGCGCGAAGCTGCCTGTCCGTGCAACGGAATACAGCGCAGGACTGGATCTCTCTGCCTGCCTGACCGAGGATACGGTCATCCCGCCGCACGGGATCCGGCTGATCCCGACGGGACTTGCTGCGGCACTTGATGAGCCGGAGGCAATGCTGATGATCTGTGCGCGCTCCGGACTCTCTGCCAAGCACGGCATCACGATGGCAAACGGCATCGGTGTGGTTGATACGGATTACCGCGGCGAGCTCTGTGTACCGCTCATCAATCAGAGCGATGTGCCGTTCACTGTCACGAACGGGCTCCGCATCGCGCAGTTGATCGCAGTGCCGGTCTACATGCCGCAGATTCTGACCGCAGAGACACTGCCGGATACCCAAAGAGGCACCGGAGGCTTTGGCTCGACCGGCGTATAAAGAAAGAGAAAAAAGGGCAAAAGGAAAGGAACAGAAAAACAATGAAACGCTTTGTGGTCTATTTGCTTTCGATCGTCTTTGCAATCAGTGCCGGACATTATCTCGGAAAAGCCTGCGAAGACGGCAGTCAGTTCATTTCGTGGCTCTCGAAATCACTGGACTTTGGCATGGATGTCCAGAACATCAATATGAATGTCTTTCAGATTGCGTTTGGATTTCACATTTCAATCAATTATATGCAGATCCTCTTTATTATCCTGGCACTTGTCGCTGCACCCGCAATCATCAAGTCGATCAAATAACAGTGAAATAAAGGAGGCAGTACCGGCATGATGCGCTGGGAAACGCATTTGCATACGACAGAAGGAAGTGCCTGTGCGCATGCATCCGCTTCTGATATGGCGAGAGGCTGCAAGGCAGCCGGATATGACGGGATGTTTGTGACCGACCATTTCTATCACGGCAATACCTGCGTGGACCGCAGTCTGCCCTGGGAGGAGTGGACGCGGCAGTTCTGCCTTGGATATTATCATGCGAAGGAAACAGGAGAGCAGATCGGTCTGCGGGTTTGCTTTGGGTGGGAATATAGCTGGAACGGAAATGACTTTCTGACCTACGGGCTTTCCCCGCAGTGGCTTGCCGCACATCCGGAGGTCATTGAAGTGACACCCTATGAGTATCTGAAGCTCATCCGCGCTGCCGGCGGGCTGATCGTACATGCGCACCCGTTCCGGCAGGAGGCCTATGTGCCGATGATCAAGCTGCTGCCTGATCTGGTCGATGCGGTCGAGGTGTATAACGGCGGCAATCATCAGGAGGCGTACAATGATCGCGCACTCTGGTATGCCGAGAGCTTCGGGCTTCCGCAGACCTCCGGCTCTGACACGCACGACGCCGACTGGTTCAACGGCGGCATCCTGACGGAATGTGAGATGAATTCCGCTGAAGATTACCGCGGGATCGTTCTGGGCGGGGGCATTGCCGGACTTGTGCGGCACGGCCAGGACTGTATCTGACAACATCCCGAGCTGACTGCTGAGGCGGTCAGCTTTTTTTACAGCAGGTGCGGGGAGGAATAGGCAAAAGCCTATGCAGAGTATTGAAAAAATCAAATTGACATTTCATACGAAATGTGCTATGATATAAGCGGATAATAATGCTGGGTGCATCAAGATATGCTGCACGACAGAAAAGGAGGATCTGAAACTGTGAACATGCTGAAGAAAATGACTGCGGTGCTCTGCTGCGGCGCAATGCTCTGCTGCGGAACAAATCCATTCCGGGCTGCGGACAGCGCTGCACCGGTTCGTGCGGGTGCGGCCGATATCGCACATGACCCGAACCGCGATGTGCAGACACAGGGCGTCGGCAACCCGTTCAACTTTGGTGAGCGCATGGCACCGGAGGGCACTCCGATCAGTGAGCTGCGTGCAATCAACCGCAAAATGACCGTTCAGGAGTGCAAATACGCGCTCTATAAAGAAATCGACGAGCACTGGGATCTCATCTCCCTGCGCTTCGGTCAGAGAGAACGTGAGAAGGTCTATGCGCTGTTCCTCGGCATCGGAACACTGGAATCCACGCTTGGAGGCAACGGAGACGGTTCGGATATTGAGACAGCGTTCTCGGAGGGCTTCGGCGTCAGCTCTGCGCATGCCTACGGCACCCTGCAAACCGCTGTGACTGCATTCCGTGACCCCGGCACTTCCTTTATGCAGGAGGAGGATGTTCCGGAGCTGGAGTGGTATGACCTCAATCAGTCAAATTTCTACGATGCGATCATATCCGATCACATGGGCATCCGCAAGATCATTCACTTCATCCGTCAGGCAATGGTAGATTATAACCTTGAGGGCTGGCAGATCGTGCGGGGTGCGCTGAAGGGGCATAATACGGGCTGGGCAAATTATACCGGCGATAATGACGGGTATTATGCGAACTATCCGGACGAGGGCGCAGCGCTTGCAGAATGGTACTATGAGGAGGGCCATCTCTACGACAATGTGTTCACATGGACGAAGGCAGAGGCCGCCGCAAAGCAGCGTGCCGGAAATCCGTGGCAGGATTGGTGGTATGATGTAGAGCCGAGTCTTGCGGAGGTTTCTGTTCAGCCGCAGACGGAGACAACGACTACGACCTCTGTGACGACTTCAACGACTACGACCGTAACAGTGCCGGATCCGAATCCGCTGAAGGGCGATGTCAATCTGAACGGAACGGTTGAGATTGCGGACGCAGTGATGCTGAGCAAATCGCTGACCGTTGAGGTCGAGCTGAACCGTGATCAGGCGGCGCAGGCCGACATGAATTCAGATAACCGTGTGAATGCAGTTGATCTGACGCTATTGAAGCGATATTTGATTCAAAAGTAATAACAGCCAAGGGAATTCTGAATGGGATTTGTGCAAAACGCCAAATTCCAAGAAATTTCGAGAATCCCCTTGACTTTTTTCCTCATTTTTGCTATAATAATCGAGTAGTGAATGCGAGTGTGCTGGAATTGGCAGACAGGCACGTTTGAGGGGCGTGTGTTTCGGCGTACGGGTTCAAGTCCCGTCACTCGCACCACTTTT
>CAMNJD010000034.1 GCA_946540705.1 uncultured Ruminococcus sp.
CGGTAACATCGAGCATTTCTCCGAGCTTCTTCTGCGTTATTTTCCGTTCCTTGCGTAATGATCTTATCAAAGCACCGAGATCATACACTTGCCCTCACCTCCAAGTTTCTCATTTGGAATATTATACCCGATTACACTTGCTAAATGCGATAGAATATGCTATAATATATTCTATACACGAAAGTTTTGATGTAAAAAGTTTCAGTAGATGCAAGTTTCGGAGGTGCGATATGGCAAATAATAACAAAGCGCTGTCCGCAGCGGGACAGGCTAAGAAGGATGAGTTTTACACACAGCTTGTAGATATTGAGAACGAGCTGCGCCATTACAAGGAGCATTTCAAGGGAAAAGTTGTATTCTGTAACTGTGATGATCCCTATGAAAGCAATTTCTTCAAGTATTTCGCAATCAATTTCAATCACTTGGGACTGAAAAAGCTGATATGCACCTGTTATGCAGGCTCTCCCGTAGTATATACGCAACTGAGTCTGTTCGGAGATGAGGAAGTCATCGGAGAAGAACCTTCAGACAAGAAACCGTATAAAATCGAGATCACCCATGTGGACGATCTGAACGGTGATGGCGCAGTCGATCTGACCGATGTAGAACTGCTGCTCCGCTCGGTGGACGGCAAACCTACACTTCTTGAAGGAGACGGAGATTTCCGTTCTCAGGAATGTATTGAGCTTCTAAAGCAAGCTGACATCGTGGTAACGAACCCGCCTTTTTCGCTGTTTCGAGAGTATGTGGCACAGCTCGTAGCTTATGATAAGAAGTTTATCATTATTGGTAATCAAAATGCGATTACATATAAGGAGATTTTTCCTCTTTTCAAGGAGAACAGACTTTGGCTTGGGTATGGCTTCAAAGGAAATGTTGGATTCTTTATCAATACGCATTATGAAGATTATGCAAAATCAAGCCAGCACAAAGAAGGTATGATACGAGTTTCAGGAGTAATGTGGTATACGAATCTTGATATAGATAAGCGACATGAGGACTTAGTGTTGTATCGTTCCTTTTCAGCAAACAATTACCCACAGTATTCAAATTATGATGCGGTTGACGTAGGAAAAACTGCTGATATTCCGTTTGATTATTACGGTGTTATGGGCGTTCCTGTCACTTTTATGGATAAATTCAATCCCGAACAGTTTGAAATAATAGGCTGTGCCGATTATACAGGAAAATACGGCTCTGACGATATAGGGGTTTCTCGAATTGGAGAAGAATGGATTTCAAAATATCGGGAGCAAGGTGGCAGAGGACACTATACAGCTAATATGACAAGTTTGGTATATTATGATACTAACGGAAAAGCCTGCAATACTTTCAAACGCATATTGATTCGTAGAAAGAAGTGATATTATGAAAATCGAACTGAAAGAGATTACCGTTCGTGACGTTGCGGAGGGTTATCAGGATAGTGCAGAAAAAGGCGTGACCGGCTACGGCGGCAAACTGAACATCAGACCAGCGTTTCAGCGTGAGTTCGTCTATGGGCAGAAAGAACGTGATGCCGTTCTTGATACTGTTATGAAAGGCTTTCCGCTAAATGTCATGTACTGGTGTGCGACCGATGGCGGCACATTTGAACTTCTGGACGGACAGCAGCGCACGATCAGCCTGTGTCAGTATGTGAGCGGCGATTTCTCCATAGGCAACCGCTATTTTCATAGTCTGACCGCAACGGAGCAGAAGCAGATCCTCGACTACAAGCTCATGATCTACATCTGCACGGGCAACGACAAGGAGAAGCTCGACTGGTTCAGAACGATCAACATCGCAGGTGTGCAGCTCTCCAATCAGGAGCTTCGGAATGCAGTATACTCCGGCTCCTGGGTGTCGGATGCAAAGAGGTATTTCAGCAAGAATGGATGTGCTGCTGTCAAGATCGGAGATAAGCTCCTGTCGGGTAAGATGATCCGCCAGGAATATCTCGAAACTGCTATCGAGTGGATCGCACTGCCGGAGGGCAAGTCTGTTGATCTCTATATGTCCGAGCATCAACACGACAGCACCGCTGCTCCGCTGTGGATGTATTTCCAGACCGTCATTAACTGGGTGAATACCATTTTCCCGAAGTGGCGTAAGGAGATGAAGGGACTGGATTGGGGAAGGCTCTATCATGAGCACAAGAGCGATGTACTTGATCCAGCGGCATTGGAGACAAAAATAACCGCTCTTATGGCAGACAAGGAAGTCACCAAGAACAGCGGTATATATGAATATCTGCTGACAGGAAAAGAAAAATATCTGAGCCTGCGTCAGTTTGACGCGGAAGATGCCCGCACAGCCTACGAACAGCAGCAGGGTATCTGCCCGATTTGCGGTCAGCACTTTGACTTCGAGAAGATGCACGCCGATCATATCAAGCCCTGGCACGCAGGCGGCAAGACCGTTCCGGAGAATTTGCAGATGCTTTGCAGGGATTGTAATTTGAAGAAATCTAGGCAGGAATAAGAATGAAAGCGGTATTGTTTACGAACGATATCGCTTTCTGTATTATAAAGGGTTGATAATAACTAGGAAAAGTGCTATAATTGTATTAGATTCACACTCAATATGGAGGGATATTATGCAATACCTGGATTACCTGATCCCATTGCCCAGCATTACAACAGATAATGGTGATACAGTAGAAGTTTTTGAACTCAAAGCGGACATTGACGAGTCATCACTTGAGGAATGGGCTGTACATTTCCGTCAGAATTATTGTAGTGATGATATATTGGAAATACTTATAGATGGCACCGGAATGACAAAAGAAGAATACCTATTATCACATAAGTTTCCTGATAAAACAGATGGGTTTGGTCCAGGAACGAGGTCTGGTGATTTTGGAGAATTACTGATATCTGATTATCTTGAATTCGTTCTTGGCTATACAATCCCAAGAGAACGATATAAAAACAAATTTAATCGTAGTTCATCCACACAGGGAACCGATGTATTAGCATACAAAATATCTGGTACATCGAATGATCCTAATGATGAATTAGTTACTTTTGAAGTAAAAGCGCAAGCAAGTGGAAATGCTCCACAAAACCGGTTACAGGATGCTATTAATGACTCTTTTAAGGATCTAATCAGAAAAGGAGAAACGCTTAGTGCATTAAGACAGCTTTATATCGAAAAAGGAAAATCTGACAAGGCGCAGCAAATTCGGCGCTTTCAAAACAAACCAGATAACCCATATGTTGAAAAGTATGGTGCGGCAGCAGTGCATGATATAAAGAACTATTCAGAATCAGTACTAAAAGCTGTTGATTTAAAAGGGGAATCTCGATGGCTTATCGTAATAAAACGAGCCGAACTTATGAAACTTATTCACAGCTTATATGAGAGGGCTGCAAAATGCAATTAGAAAAGAAATCACAATACTACTTAAAAAGAGCTCGAGCAACGGCAAAGGAAATTGAATTCAGAGTTCCAGACGAATTAAAAGCAAAAAAAGATGTAGATATTGATGAACTGTTTCCGGTGGCAATTGCTTGTATAGCAGACTTATCTTCTGATATTATTCGTCAAGAGATCCCTGTGAATCAGATAAAACAATACTCAAGTGAACTTTACTTTGCCTCAAAGTTTTATGATGCATACACCTATATAAATGATAACGAAAAAAAGCATTTTAATGATAACAACTATTTTTACTTGGTTGGTGCAATCGCATATTATCTTTGTGACTTAATCGGCAGTTCAAAAGTTCTAGCTGAAAGAATAGAGCCTCAAACACTTGCCCTGTCATATAACAAACTGGACGTTTTATTATTTCATCTTTTGAATAACTCTATCTATGTCCCTAATGATGAAACTACTAATATACATGATAACAGTTACATTTCCTCATTCATTGAGCAGTACAACCGCTTGATGACAGAAGGAATTGAAGCAGACTATGATATGATCAATTCATTTAGAGATGAAATATACAGCCAAAGAGATTTTAGAGATATTTTCTTTATTGATGCACTTTTAGCTATTTACATATTAAAAACCGAGTATTCTATCTTTTCGATGTTGCCGATGCACTCCTCTATTTCAAAAGAATCACTGGTGAATATTGTTAAATCTAATCATTTTGTAAGAGAACTATGGCCGTCGCAACGCATAATGTGTGAAAATGGATTATTTAACGGTAAATCAGGTGTCATTCAAATGCCTACCGGAGCAGGTAAAACAAAAGCGTTATCAATTGCTATTTACTCGTCATTTTCTTCCGATAACACCAAACTTTCTATTGTTGTAGCACCATTTAGAGCATTATGCAGAGAGATATATGATGATTTAAAATCTGATCTGAGTTTTGATGAGAATATACGAATAAATCAAGTATCGGATCTACTTCAAATTGATTATGTAATTGAAGAACTGTTCAATCCAAATAAAAAAACGGTTGTCGTTACCACGCCAGAGAAGCTCCTCTATATTTTAAGACAAGACGATAGTATAATAAATGATATAGGACAATTGATTTTTGATGAAGGGCATTTATTTGATGATGAAGAACGTGGTGCAAATTACGAACTGCTTATTTCATCGATTATAAGTGAATTAAATCCTGAAACACAGAAGATACTAATCTCTGCCATTATTAATAATGTTGATGAGATTAATAGTTGGTTTACTAGTGGCAATGGCGCTACTATTTCTGGAGAATCACTGATGACAGTAGACAAACTTCCGTCAGTATTGAAATGGGAGAGAAATTATTGTTATCTCTACTTTCTTGATAAAACCAACAAGTACAACTATGATTTCTACGTTCCCCGTATGATAGATATAATATCACTGAATAAGAAAAAAGGCGAACGGAAGCAACGTTCCTTTCCTGATGTTAATTTATCAAAAGGCAGTATGAATGAAAAGAATGATATGTCAATAGCTTGTTTACTGAAAGTTGTGACAGAGAATAATGCTGCTATATTCTGCGGAACCAGAATAATAGCCAATAGCATTTTAAAAAGAATTATTGAATTAAACGATAGAGGATTAAAATTACAATGTTTATCCCAAAGAGCGGCAACATCTGAAATTCACAAGCTATCTAGATTGATAGAAGTGAATTATGGTATCGATAATCATTTGTATAAAGCATCAGTATTGGGTGCATTTGCACATCATGCAGGTGTAGCAGAAGGGATAAAAAGCTCAATTGAATTTGCCTTGAGAAAAGGCCTGATCACAAATGTTATATGTACATCCACTCTGGCACAAGGAGTGAATCTCCCTATAAAATATCTAATTGTATCAAGTATTTATCAGGCAAATGAGATTATTAAAGTACGAGACTTTCAAAACTTGATAGGAAGAACTGCGCGATCAGGTATGTTTACCGAGGGAACAATTATTATTTCTGATCCATTTGTATTTAATAATAAGAATAATGATTGGAAATGGCGTAAGTATATTTATTTGTTAGAACCTCTCAATTCAGAAAAATGTGGAAGTTCAATCCTAGAGATTATCAAAACAAAAACCTTTGACAAAACAACCTGCTACTCTTACAAGTTAATAATACTATATTATAATGATAGAACCAGGTTTAATAGTAGCATAAATAAAATCAAAGAATCATCAGATAATCAAGAAGAACTTATATACTGGATTGAACACATAACAGATGTTTTAGGAAAAATTGAATGCTTTATTTCATTAGCTCTTGTTGATATGGGTTTCTCGGATGACTTTACAGATACCGTACTGAAACATACTCTTGCATATTCTTTGGCTAATAATGAAGAAAAAGAGCAATTGAGGGATGTATTTAAACTCATATGTAATCATGTTATTAACACTTTTCCCGATCCACACGAAAGAGTTATTTTTTCTCGTTCTTTAATTTCAAGCGAAGTATACACAAATATGAAAGCAGAAATAGATAATTTAGAGCTCAATGAAATTGGAAAAGACGAACTGCTGATTTTTTCAATTAGAATGATTTGGGAATACTGTTCATCTATTAAAATGCGCAAATTTGAAAATCAGGACAGTATTGTACAAATAGCCAAGCTATGGATGAAAGGAGAATCATATTATTCAATACTACAGCATTCAACTAAAAAAGATTTTCAAGTTTATTGGGGAACAAAGCTTAGAGCTGTATCTATTGATGACATTACCTCCGTATGCGATGGAGATTTTGGTTATACTTCTTCTGTTATAATTAATACGATTTGCGAAATAATCAGTTTAAAAGAAAGTGAGGAGTCTACAGAAGCCGTTGAAACTCTAAAGCAAATAATGCAATGCTTAAAATATGGTTTATCTGATAGAACAGCTATTTTTATTTACGAACTAGGATTCAATGATCGCTATTTAGCACAAGAAATAGCTAAGATGATTGGAACGAGTAGTAAAAAGAGTGACGCACGAGAAATGATAAAAAAACAGAAAAACAAGATAAAGGTATTATTAAATGAGTACCCTTCTGTTTATATAGACAGAATAGAAAACCTATAGCTTGACATATTTCTGATTATGCGCTATACTCAATATGTCCACTGGCAACACAATGGCAACAAAAAATCAGATACTCCAAATCTGACAGACAACTGAGATAATAGCGATACCACGAGCGATAAAACTTAACTCGAACTGGTTAAGATTACGGTTCAAGGAGCGAGTGGGAGTGAGCCCGGAGCCCGGGCTGGCATTTCCGCGCTGTGGCGTTATGGGTGATGCTGCGCGCATTCCGCGAAATCGGCTGCATGATTGCGCCGGGATCCGGCAACATTTTGACAACAGATCAAAATTATTCATGGGATAATAAAGAGCGAACTGGTTTGCTGAAACCGGTTCGCTCTTTTTTTATCTCCCCTACTGCTCCAGCCACAGCCCGGCGGAGGTTCCCGTTCTGTATGTGTGCAGCACCGACAGCAATCCGCCGGTCACGGCGATTACAGCAGAGAATAAAATAAGCAGCACAGCAGATTTCAGACTGTCAGCCACTAAAACCTTAAAACGAAACGGAATCTGCACGAAAAGAAAGATACAAAGGAACAGCACAAATCCATACAGATTCGCTCTTCCGCAACGCAGCGCATTATTACAGAAAACGCAACGAAACTGCTGACTGCTCCACAGCCCGACCGCGGACAACAGATAATCTGTATTTGCATTCATGCGGCGGACCGTGCGGGCGGAAACCTCCGCTGCTCTGATCATTCCGTTCACCTCTCAGCACCGATTGCACCATATCGCGCGCGAATTGTTAACCTGATTCCTATTCACGAAAAACGGTGCACCGCAAAAAGAAGCAGTGCACCGTTTTGTGATTATTCCGCCGCCGGGAAATTTGTAATCTTGCCAATCAGATAATCTCTGTGGAGTTTCGCATCGTCCGCATCGACGGCACCGTCGCTGTTGAGGTCGCCCTCTGCCTGATAGCCGTCCTCGAGCACCGTGCGCTTTAACAGCGTCAGGTCGCGCGCGTCGATCTGTCCGTCGCGGTTGAGGTCGCCGAGCAGCACATCGGCAGCCGGGAAGTTCAGCTTCCACCACGCGACATTGAACAGATACCCGTCGCCGCCCTTGAACACGAGATACATATCGTGCGTGCCGGTCGTTTTCTCAAGTGCCGCATTCTGGGTCGCCCATGTCTGCCAGCCGCCTGTCGCCGCAACATTCAGCGTACCGATCAGCCTGCCGTCGGGGGCATCGGTGCGAATCTCGATCGACGAGCCGCCTGCATTGGCACCGACGCGAATGTCAATCGAATCAGCGCCGTTTGCAAAGTCAACATCCTTGAAGCCGATGTAGTCACCGTTTTCGATGTATGCCACATCCTGGCCGCCCTCGGAGCAGTTTTCGGTCTGGATGCCGGACTGTACTGAGAAGGAAGACGCATCGACGGTCGAAGCGGAGCCGCTGAGCCGCAGCAGATACTTCGATTTGCTCAGAATTTTGCCGTCAGAATCGGTGACATAAATGCGGTACTCCCCTGCCTCTGCCGGTGTGCGAATCTGGGTTGCTGTACCGCTCGCCTTTGTCATCGTGCTGCCTGCCTTGAAGGTCTCGGTGCCGTCCGGTGCGATCCAGACGCTCTTGCCTGTGCCCGCCGCACGGATCGGCAGCTTGCTCTCGCCCTTCCCTGCACAGCTTGCCGGGAATACATAGTCCGCATCGCTCATCAGGTTTGCCGGCATGATGCTTTTGAATTCATCCTGTAATCCGGAGCGCAGGCAGATCTCATACTGCGTCTGCGGCCAGACGTTGTCGGAGACAACGATCGGGTCCTCAATATAGCTGTCGGGCGGGTTTTTGCCCATCTTCTTCACCGTCGCGTAGGTGCGGCGGATATCGAGATGATGCTTCTGACCGTAGTCCTCGCAGTTGATCGTATAGGTGACATTCGGGCTGATCTCGAGGATATTGTCAAACTCCTCGATATACGCCGTGCCCTCGTCATTGTGCAGACCGTAGGTCGGTGCACCCATGCCGCCGGCAGGAATGCCCTGAATA
>CAMNJD010000035.1 GCA_946540705.1 uncultured Ruminococcus sp.
TGTTTTTGTGCCCTGATTTTTTCGTTAATGCATTGGTTTTGGCGTTTTGCTCAGGGCTAGCTTAACATTCCAAAGGAGGGCGATGTGCGGTATGATAATATTACTGAAACAGCAAAGTGTAATTGCGCCGTTTCAAACGGTTCATCCATTCGGATATGCTGCGTTTCCTGTATGTATGCAAGGGCATCGGAGCTCGGCGGCCTTTGGGCGTGCTTCACCATTATGGAGGGGCTGCTGTGAAGAGGCGCGTGAAAATGGGTACTGAATGCATCGAAGCTGAAACCCGGCAGACGGATTCCGAAGCAGAGCTCACAACCACTGCGCCGAACGGGAAGCCAAAGAAAAAACGAACTGCGAAAAGCTATGCGGTTTCATTCCTGATCAAGCTGATTGTCACTATCCTTGTTCTGCTGTTTGTTTTCAGGTTTATCGCCGGAATCCATATCTGTCACACAAACAGTGCTTTTCCCACGATCAGGGACGGCGAATTCTGCCTTACATATCGGCTGGCGGAGCTGCAGCAGGGAACGATGATCGTTTACCGCCGTGACGGCGAGGCGAAATACGGTCGTATCATCGCATTCGGCGGAGATAAGGTCAGCATTTTCAACGATTTCATTTCCGTGAATGACTATGGTATCTCCGAAAATGCGGTCTATCCCACATCGCCGGACGGTTCGGCAATCAGCTACCCTTATCAGGTGCCCGAAGACTGTGTGTTTGTTCTGAACGATTTTCGCAGCGACCTTTCCGACAGCAGAACCTACGGCGGAATACCGCTGAAGGATGTGGAAGGCGCAGTTGTGTTTACGATGCGAATGCGCGGCATTTAAGCTATGCCATATATATTTGTTAGGAGGATTATTATGAAGGTGTATAGACGATTTGCAGCGATCACCGCTTCCGCAGCCGTGATTGCCTCTCTTGCTGCTGCGCCTATGAGTGCAGGTGCAGCCGGAACGACCTACAGCAGTACGCTTGCAACTGCTGATGAACTGAAAACAACAACGCTCGACAAGTATCTCGTTATGAAGGCTGATGCGAATGTTCCGAACTCGCAGTTCACGTTCTCTGTTGCACCGGGGGCTGCGGTCAGCGCCGATCGGGACAACGGGACACTGGCAGTGCTTGCGGGAGTCGGTACACCGGAGCTTACGAACAGCACGATGACGTTCTCGACTGCTGATACAGCTACGGACGAAGCAGCAAAGAGTGCTGACGACACCCCTGTATTTGTTACAGCGGATTCATCTGACGAGAAGTATGTCAAAAAGACGCTGACGCTTGATTTTTCCGGTATCGCATTTACTGAACCGGGAGTCTATCGCTATCTGATCACAGAATCAGGCACCAATCAGGGAATCACCAACGGCTATGTTGACGCATCGACGGCCGAGGTTGTCAGAACTCTTGATGTGTATGTAGAAGATGCCGGTGCAGCGGTTGCTGAGGGTGATGATGCCGGAAAGCCGCAGCTCAGGATCACGGGCTACGTGATGTATAACGGCACGCAGACCGGTGCGCCCAAGGCAGCGGGAAACGCATCTGCGGCTGCACCGAACAACGGTGCAGAGGTTGCCGGTGCGTCCAAGAATGACACGATTACAAATGTATATTCCTCGCAGAATCTGACCTTCGGTAAGGCGGTCACAGGAAATCAGGGCTCGAAGGACAAGTATTTCAAGTATACTGTTGAGATCAGCAATCTCTCTGCTGAAAATGTTAAGCTCAGTGTTGATCTGTCAGGTGCGGATTCCACAGTTCCTGCATCTCCGAACGCTGCAACAAAAACGGAATATGCCGGAAAGGCGAATCCTGCGGAGCTGATCGCCGATCCATCCAAAACGGTCGAGGCAAACGGCTATAAAGCAGAAGCAGTTACGGCCGACGAAGCACCTGATACCGTTACTTCATACAAGATCACCGCAGAATATTATCTCCAGCACGGTCAGTACATCACCATTCAGGGAATTCCCGAAGGTGCAGCCTATTCTGTAACTGAGGCCGAAGAAGACTATACGAAGACCGCGGGGATCACGCAGAGCCTCAGCATGCTGAACTGGGACGGTGAAAGCGGCAATGACGCTCTGACCGATGCGATCAGCGGAAGCATTGCCGATGCGGATATCTATACCGGTTATACCAATGACCGTTCCGGAACAATCCCGACCGGTATCCTTTCGACTGTTGCGGGTTCTCTCGGCATCGTGGCGCTCGGTATTGCCGGCGTTGCGGGCGGCGTTGTTTACCTGAAGAAGAAAAAATCAGAGGATGAGGAAGAATAAGCATTGCTGAAATTCTGGAAACGGCTGAACGAGCTGTACGGCTGGCTTTTGATTGCCGTATTCGGGCTGATCATGCTGATCGGACTCTGGCAGGTGTATGACAACTATTATCTGTACAGCCATACGCTTGACCGGAGCGTCCTCCGGTTCAAGCCGGACCCCAAACACCCTGATGCTGCGGCGGATTCGCCGATCACCAACGATATGACAGGCTGGATCACAATAGACGGCACCAATATTGATTATCCTGTCATGCAGGGAAACGATAACAATTATTATCTGAATACGGATCCGTTCGGGCACTACAGCCTGACAGGCAGCATTTTTCTGGACAGCAGGTCTTCTCCGGATTTCTCAGACGAGTATTCTGTTGTTTACGGTCATCATATGGACTACGGCAGAATGTTCGGTGCCCTTGATGAATTCCTGAGTGAATCATATCTGAAGCAGCACACGGCCGGAACACTCATGGTCGGACGAAACGCTGAGGAAGTCTATGACATTGAATGCTTTGCATCAATGAAGGTCAGCGCAAAGGAAAAAATAGTTTTTGATATGCAGCAGGAACAGATACGGCAGTTTATTCATGATAACGCTGCTGTGCTGACGCATGAGGACGGCAGCCGTATCCTTGCCCTCTCCACCTGCACTGATGCGAATTCAGTAACAAGAGTGGTCGTGTTCTGTTATATCAGAGACAGCCGGAAATAAGAAGGAGGGTAAGTGTATGAAGCGCAATAAGATACTGATTCCGGCTTTTGTATGCTTACTATCCCTTTTTGTGCTTTTGTCCGGAACGCAGGCTGCATTTGCTTATGAAACGGTCAGTGTGAATATTCCCGTAAACTGTCTGGAGGTTTACGGGAATCGTACACATACCTATGATCTGCGGATGGAATCCGCAGACGAAGAATCTCCGGAGCCTGTCCGGGATATTCTGACAATGACTGAGGACAGCACCGGAGCTTTTGAAATAGATCTCACGGAACCGGGAACCTATCATTACAGCATATATGAGATTGCCGGAAGTGATGCTGATATACGGTATGACAGCCGCAGATACAATCTCACTGTGTACGCTGAAAATAACGAGAGCGGCGGCCTTGTCTGCTCGATCATCGCTTACAGCGCGGGAGCGGACAGAAAGGCTGAGCGGATTGCCTTTCAGGACGAAGTGATCTCCGTTGAGACAACCACGGCTTCCACCGTGATGACTACAGCTTCCTCCGCTGCGTCTGCGGTCACTACAGATACCACTGCTGCCACAGCAAAGCAAACGACAAGTATCAATATTGTAAAAAGTATTCTGACCGGAGACAGTTTTCCGGCTCATGCGATCCGGCTTGTCATGCTGACCGCAGCTATGACAGCGATCTTCGCATTCCTTTTCAAGAGAGAGCAGAGTGAGGAGGATGAGAAGAGTGAATAGAATCAAGAAAAAGCTGGCAGGCATTGCATGTGCTTTCACAATGCTGTTTTCATCGGTGACGGCTGGCTTTTCTGCATTCGGCACGGAAGCTGAGACAGCCCCGGCAGCCCAAACAACGACCTTCGCCTCAGAGACTGTAGCTGAAAGCAGTGAAGCATCGGCGGCAGAACCGGAGGAAGTGCTGACAGAGCAGAGCATTTCGCTTTATCCCAACGGCGAGGACGCAGAACAGGTCATTACGCTGAACGGACTGATGCCGGAGGGGGCAAAAGCAGAGGCGGTTGATGTTTCTGCGTTCCACGAGGGTGTTTCCGCTTATGATATCACGATCAGCAGCGGCGAACAGGAATATCAGCCGGGTGAGGCGAACCCCATCCGCGTGGAGATCAGCGACCCCGTGATCTCTGATTCCGCTTACATAGAGCTCTGGCATATCGCAGATGACGGCACCCGGGAACGTATCACGGAGTTTTCTGTAACAGATCATATCATCAGCTTTGAAGCGACTGCATTTTCAGTCTATGAGATTGTGGCAGCGCCGGAACCGCTCCCGGACGGAACGACAACTGCACAGACAGTCGGGGAGCTTGACGGTCAGGGATTCTGGATCTCCAATAAAAACGGCAATAATTCCTATTACTTCATGAACGATATTGTCGATAGCTTCAAGATCCGTAAA
>CAMNJD010000036.1 GCA_946540705.1 uncultured Ruminococcus sp.
TCAAGAAAGCAAACCGTATGCGGACAGAAAAACGCTCACAGCCGCAGATCAAAAACGGCGATATTCTTCTGACCATGATCGGGCTTTTATCGCTTGGAAAGTCGGACTTTGAGAATGTCAATGAGTTCCATAGGGATGAAGAATTTTACAAAATCGCACTCGGTATCGCCTATGGTATTCCGTCAGAATTCTCCTTGTGTAATCGGCTCGACGACATCGGTACGACGATGAATCAGCAGATTCTTGACGGCAATGTCGATATGTTTCTGTCCTGCGGCTATGAGCCGTCAGCGCTTGCAAACGGCTGTGTTCCGGTGGATATTGATGTTTCGCCGTTCGACAATTCCGGCAGCCATAAAGTCGGTGTCTCCCGCACCTACAAGAATTTCGACGGCTATGTGCCGATCTTTGCCTACATCGGAACAGAGGGTTATCTCTGTAATGCAGAGCTTCGTGAAGGCAAGCATCATTGCCAGAGCGGCACGCCGGAATTTCTCTCCGAAACCATCGCAGCAGCAAAGCAGATGACGGAAAAGCCGCTGCTGTTTCGCATGGATTCCGGCAATGATGCACTTGAAAACATGCTGCTTCTGCATTGGCATGATCCGCAGCTGAAATTCCTGATCAAACATAATTTTCGTCGCGAAGACTGCTATGCGATCGCAGAGGAACTGAAATCCGTCTGCAATAATGTGCAGCATCCCAGAGACGGAAAAACAGTCTATATCGGCAGTACATGGTGGGATTTTGAGACGGAAAAGGACGGAAAATTTGCCATTCGTATGGTTTACGAGATCACTGAAAGGACAACTGATGCAACCGGTCAGGAAATGCTGTTTGCGTCGTGAATGCGCTGATTCACCGCGACTATCTGATCGAGGTTCACATTGACATATATGATGATCGTTTGGAAATCTATTCGCCGGGCGGCATGTTCGACGGCATCAATGTGCAGGACAGAGACATCATGACGGTTCCGTCGCGTCGGCGCAATCCAATCATTGCCGATATGTTTTCAAGATTGAATCTTATGGAGCGCAGAGGCAGCGGTTTCAAAAAGATCATCGAGGATTATCAGAATCAGTATCGCTATGCAGATGAAATGCGTGCAAGTTTTGTTTCGGAGCATGGCGCATTTTTCCTGACATTGCAGAATTTGAATTTCGGAGCAGAGGATACTGCATCTGATTCGGAACAAGACGGAGCGAAAGATAGAGCTCATGATAGAGCTCATGATAAAGCCCATGATAAACAAGATACAATAGAAATGATTCTTGCGTTTTGTGCATCACCAAAGAGCCGTCAAGAGATCATGGAGCATCTTGGATTTATAAGTACGAGAATGTTTAGCAAAAACTATTTGCAGCCGCTGCTTGCATCCGGCAGATTGGTCATGACGATTCCGGATAAACCCAAGAGCAAGAACCAAAAGTATGTGAAGAAGTAATGCGCTGAAATCGAATAATCATGTGTGAGGGGTTTTGTTCACCCGACTGCGGAGCAGCACAAACCGTCAAGGTCGCAGACTTTGCCCAAGAAAATGAAGCTACGCGAAATGCTCTGTTCTGATGAGCCAAAAAGGCTTGTCAGAACGGATATTGGGTAACATCAATCCATTTGGTCGTAAAATCGGGTCTTTCACAAACCTGTCACACATTTTTTTGCGGGGAAATGCGCAATCACCAATTAAGGCTTGTGCATTCGAGTAAACATTTTTCTTCCGAAAGGAGACCAAAGATTGAAAAGAGAGATCACATTTTTCACGCTCGTTAGCTATGGCATACTCGAAAAACGGTTTTCGCGTGTATGACATTTGCTCATCATAATGCGATATGATTTTGCCGCGGTCTCCAACGCAAATTGGAACATCTCGGCATTCTCTTTTTCAATTTTGGTAAAGAAGCGATTTGACCATTATTGCAAAAGGCGCGTATGGTTGCTCTTTGAGATGGTGATGCGCTGAACATTGTTCCCTGTCATTTGATTGTCACAGATTGAGCGACCGCTCATAATCGCTATGATAGATCATTTGCTTTTTCATCTCAACTGCATCTTTGCAATGATAGAATTATTAGTTATCTGTCAACAGGTTTTCACCGAAAAAAGAATGAGGTCAATCATTTTGGAAGTATTCAAATACGGCGATCCGAATGCAAACACCGTTCTGATTCAGCCTGTCGATAATCTCGATCTGGCATTTATCGAGAATGAAATTGCTGAAATCCAAAAACTGACGAATCGCAGTTTTCATTTACTTGCGGTCAAGGTCAACCATTGGAACAACGACCTTTCGCCGTGGCAGGCACCGGCAGTGTTCGGAAATGAAAGCTTCGGTGACGGAGCAAAAGCATTTCTTGACGTAATTCTGCAACTCACAACAGCGCAGGACAAAACATATTATCTCGGCGGTTACTCTCTTGCCGGACTGTTTGCACTCTGGGCTGCCTGCCAAACGGATGTGTTCAAAGGCATCGCGGCTGCATCTCCCTCTGTGTGGTTTCCGAATTTCACTGATTACATGAAACAGAACCGCGTCAAGTGTCAAAGCGTATATCTGAGCCTTGGCGATAAAGAATCCAAAACGCGAAATACTGTCATGGCAACGGTAAGTAACCGGATTCGTGAACTGCATGATCTGCTGAACAAACAAGGTGTTCGTTGCATTCTGGAATGGAATCAAGGAAACCACTTCAAAGAGCCTGACATCAGAACGGCAAAGGCGTTTGCATGGGTTATGCAGCATGCCTGCTAAAGTATGCCAAATCCATTTCACATAATGTTTGATAAAACAAGATGGAACTGCCTGCGTCAAAGCAACTAAGTGATTCTTCTTTTTTAGCATGGTATTCCACAGTTTACTTGGGAGATTCCCTAACCTTTCACACAATCCTTGTGTGAAAGAAAAGCCGCGCAGATCTTTCTTAGGTCTGCGCGGACTGTTTATCAGGTGTCCAACTTCGTATGATGTCAATAATATTTTCGATTTTCTCTTGCACATCAAACACAGAGGCGTTTTCGACAGTTATATATTTCACAACTTCATGTGCAAATGGAACTTTTCCTTTCTTGAATGCAGCACTAACTGGCAGAAACTGTTTTATGTAATTTGCAAATTTTTGTTTCTTGCTGCAATGAGAATGTATTGGATATTGGAATGCTTTACTGATCGCCTGATATGGAATGTAGTTTTCAATTTCTTTTCCGGCAGTAATCCAACAAAGCATATGATTTTGCTTGAATTCTTCCTGGACTCTTTCTTTTGTTTTATTTATGTCAGGTCGTTCTTTTGTGATATCACTATCCATCACAATTATAGCATTTCTGTTTATTTTCAGAATTTCGATCAGTTTTTCATCTGCCTGTTCTTCTTGATTCGCAGATTCATCAGCCGTATAATGAGATAACAGCCTTCCACCATAATACAGAAATTGATAGTCAATGCCTTCACGCAAATTGCCGCCGCCCCATATCTCCATCCAGTGTTTGATATAAATGCGGTCAGACGGGCCTTCCACCCAGATAATACCGTTTGATTGCAGCAAGTCGCTGGCTCTGACATCAAGATCGTTTAGCACTTCGCTTTTAGTGATGAAGCCATCCACAATCTGAACAGAAGAAATGCCGTTTACTTTTGTCACATGGAGAATCTGCGCTTCCTCCTGATTCGCAAACATATTGATTGGAATATGGGAATGCGTTGTCAGAAAAAAATAAGTATTAAGATGTTCTTTACTGAATCTATCAATATAGTCAAACAGTCTGCGCTGCAATGCTGGATGCAGGTTGTTTTCCAGTTCCTCAAAAGCGAACACTACAGCGACTTGTTTTAATGAAGAGAGATAGTACTTTTTAGATACGATAATTAAATTAAGCAGCACCAGAATTATTGTTTTCAATCCACTTCCCATCTTTGACAATGCATATCGTTTATCGTCCTCATAAAGATAAACTTCCCACAATTCATTTTTAGCCTTCTGAACAGTAATGCCTGAATACATTGCATCTGGGGTCATTACCTCATTTAATGCTTTTAAAAGATCATGCTGAACTAATTGTTCTTCTTTTCCTTCATGGTTCAGAATATGGTTAATTAAACTGGTAGCTCCTGTCCCATTGGCAGATAATTCCTCACTATGATTGTCATGCTCTGGTAAAACATCCCGTTCAGCATTCAGTCGAAAAAAATACATGTAGGATAAAAGCGTACTAGCCTCTTGAAATACCGAATCATCAGAAACCCCTTGATGATAAAAAAAGCGCCGCGTATCTTGTGTTGGAATTAAAGAAATAAAGGAACTTGACATTGTCTTGGCAATTTGAATCGCGAATAAGGATGAAATATCACGAGAATTAATTGTTGAAATGTGAAAATTGTCCAGTTCCGCTTTATCATAAATTAAAGATGCTTGAACTTCAACTCGAATCTTATTAAACATCTCAGTATTTGACAATGATTCTATCACATCAATACAGCTTGACTTTCCGCTGTTGTTTCTCCCTATCAGCACAGTTATGCGTTTCAGCGGAATGGTGGAGTATTCCCCACCAAACGACTTATAATTCCGGAACCGAATCGCATCAATCTTCGGCATGAATACTCCTCCCTCTCACTTCAACTGCGCCTTCAACTCCTCAAAGCTCTCCAGCGCGCTCTGCATATTCTCTATGATGCTGTCGGCGAGTACATCCGGCTCCGGCAGGTGATCAAGATCGGCAAGCGACTTGTCTTTAATCCAGAAGATATCAAGGCTGGTCTTGTCGCGGGCGAGAATATCCTCAACCGCGAACCTGCGCCAGCGTCCCTCCGGATTCTCCTCCGACCATGTTTCCGTGCGGTTATGCCGGTTCTCCGGCTGATAGCATGACACAAAATCATCGAGATCGCCGTCGGTCAGCGGATTCTTTTTCAGCGTGAAATGGATATTCGTGCGGAAATCGTAGATCCAGACCTCTTTTGTTTGCATCTCCGCACCCGCCGGACGCTTATCATAGAAAATAACATTCGCTTTGACGCCGGGCTTGTAGAAAATACCGGTCGGCAGACGGAGAATCGTATGCAGATCGCAGGTTTGCAGCAGTTTCTTGCGGACGATCTCACCGGCGCCGCCTTCAAACAGCACATTATCCGGCACGACAACCGCCGCTTTGCCGGTTGCTTTCAGGAGCGTATT
>CAMNJD010000037.1 GCA_946540705.1 uncultured Ruminococcus sp.
GATTCTTAAGGGATAGTATCCCTTAAGCGGGGGTATGGGGGCGGCGCCCCCATTTTGAATCCGTCGGAGACACTTTCTCGACAAACTGAGCCGGGCACTGCCCGGCTTTACTTTTTTCGCAGAATGGTGTATACTATAATCAGGATACATCCGCACAGGAAAAGGAGTGATACTGTGTTTGAAATACTGCGCATGGGCTGCGCCTGCAAGCATGACAGCGGCTTTCTCCTCGATGTGCCGCAGGGCTTCGAGGGATATCTGATGCTGTTTGTCAAAACCCCTGCCTTCTTTCAGCTCAATGGTGCGGAGCTGACCGTCGAGCCGGACACCTTTATCCTCTACGATGTCGGCACACCGCTCCGCTACGGTGCCGCCGGCGGCGATTATATCAACGACTGGATCCTTTTCACCTGCACAGAACCGCTCGAAGCTGAAGCGCCCGTTCGGTTCAATGAGCTGATCGCGGTCGGGGAACAGATCAATCTCTCGCAGTATTTCCGGCTGATCGCAGACTGCTATTACCGGGAAGCACATTCGCAGACGGTCGGGCTGCTGATCCGCGCAATGCTCGCGGAGATCTTCAACGCCCCGGCACCTGGCTCCGAGGAGGATCTGCCGCATTACCGTGAGCTGCTCGACCTGCGCAGAAAGATCTATGCACAGCCGGGCAGAAGCTGGAGCCTCAGGGGCATGGCACAGATGCTCAACCTCAGCACGCCCTATCTCCATGCGCTCTACAAAAAGGCATTCGGTGTCACCTGCATGGCCGATGTCATCCGCAGCCGCATGGAGCAGGCGCAGCAATATCTGCGCGACCCGGGCATGTCCGTCGCGGAGACGGCCTTTGCCTGCGGCTACAGCAGCACCGTGCATTTCTCACGGCAGTTCAAGCAGCAGCTCGGCTGCTCTCCGCAGAGCTGGCGCAGACGCGAACAGATCAAATGAGAATCATAGGATATGTTAAGAATTCCATAACATATCCTATTTTATTTTTCTTCGGTGCATGCTATAATAAATTCGGTTCCGGGAAAAAACAGCCGCAGCATCCGGCAGAAAATATGCCAAAGATCGGCGCTCCCGGACATCGTCTGAATGATCCTGCGCAGTCAGCCATTGCGGGTAAGGGTGAATCTGCTGACTGCCTGATCTTAGGATCCGTGCGTCCGGAGACATATAGTTTTTGAGAGGGGTATGTGCCTCCGGACGGCATCGGATCACAGAAATATGAACCGTAAAAAAGGGGACTTTCCGATGAAAGTATTGTTTATCGGCGGCACCGGCACGATCAGCATGGCGATCACGCGCAGGCTTGCTGCACAGGGGCATACAGTGTATCTGCTGAACCGCGGCAGCCGTACAGCAGAACTGCCCGAAAACGTCACCGTTTTACAGGGTGATATCAATGATGAAGCCGCTGTGCAGAAGCTGACCGGCGGCATGGAGTTTGATGCGGTCGGTGAGTTCATCGGATTCGTTCCGGCACAGGTGCAGCGCGATGTCCGGCTCTTTTCCGGCAAAATGCGGCAGTACCTCTATATCAGCTCCGCCTCGGCCTATCAGAAGCCCGCTGCGGACAGCGTCATTACCGAGAGCACGCCGCTTGCGAATCCCTACTGGCAGTATTCCCGCGATAAGATCGCCTGCGAGGCGTATCTCATGGAGGAATACCGCAAAAACGGATTCCCCGTGACGGTCGTCCGCCCGAGCCACACCTACGATGAACGCTCCGTTCCGCTGGGCGTACACGGAAAAATGGGAAGCTGGCAGGTCGTGAAGCGCATTATGGAGGGGAAGCCCGTCATTATTCACGGCGACGGCACCTCGCACTGGACAATCACCCATAACTCAGACTTTGCCAAGGCCTATACCGGTCTTGTCGGCAATATCCATGCGATCGGACAGGCGTATCATATCACCTCCGATGAGCGCGTGACATGGAACCAGATCTATCAGTGCATCGCAGACGCTGTCGGCCGGCCGCTGAAGGCCGTGCATATCGCGTCGGAATTCCTCGCGGCAGTCAGTGACTATGACTTCACCGGCAGTCTGATCGGCGATAAGGCGTGCTCCGTGATCTTCGACAATACCAAGATCAAGCGTGCTGTGCCGGACTTCACTGCGGCCGTGCGTGCCGATCAGGGCATCCGGCAGACCGTGGAGCATATTCTGGCACACCCGGAGCTGCAAACGGAGGATCCCGAATTCGATGCATGGTGCGACAAGGTCATTGCAGCCTATGAAAACCTGAAAGGAGCATTGCAGGCATGAATAACTTTCAGTTTTACAGCCCGACGGAATTTGTATTCGGCAGAGGTACGGAGAATGAAGCGGGCACATATGTGAAAAAGCACGGCGGCACAAAGGTTTTGCTGCATTACGGCGGCGGCTCTGCCGTCCGGAGCGGACTGCTCAGCCGCATCAAGGATTCCCTGACCGCAGCCGGCATTCCCTTTGCGGAGCTCGGCGGCGTCAGGCCGAACCCCCGTGACACGCTTGTCTATGAGGGAATCTCGCTCTGCCGCAGCGAGGACATCGACTTTGTGCTCGCGGTCGGCGGCGGATCGGTCATCGACTCGTCCAAGGCGATCGCAATGGGCGTCCCCTATGACGGGGATTTCTGGGATTTCTACTCCGGGAAAGCGCGGATCTCCGCTGCACTTCCCGTCGGAACCGTCCTGACCATAGCAGCAGCCGGAAGTGAGGGCTCCGGCGACTCTGTGATCACAAAGGAGGCGGACGGACTGAAAAGAGGTACGGGCTCTGATCTGATCCGGCCGCGGTTCTCGATTCTTGATCCGGAGCTGACCTGCACGCTGCCTGCCTATCAGACAGCGTGCGGCGCAACGGACATCATGGCACATGTATTCGAGCGCTATTTCACAAATACAAGGGAAGTCGAGATCACCGACCGGCTCTGCGAGGCGGTTCTGCTGACGATGATCCGGGAGACACCGCGTGTCATTGCACAGCCGGATCACTACGAGGCCCGCGCAAACATCATGTGGGCAGGCACGGTCGCGCATACGAATATTGTCGGCGTCGGCCGCGAACAGGACTGGAACAGCCACGGCATCGAGCATGAGCTTTCGGCGCTCTACGACTGCGCACACGGTGCCGGCCTTGCGGTCATCATGCCCGCGTGGATGGAGTTTGTGTGTTCGCATGATGTGATGCGCTTCGCACAGGCGGCTGTCCGGGTCTGGGGCTGTCAGATGAACTTTGCAGCGCCCGAGGAGACAGCCCGTGAGGGCATCCGCCGCTTCCGGAGCTTCCTGCACAGCATCGGCATGCCGATCAACTTTGCGGAGCTGGGTGCCGATGAGGCAGATATCCCGAAGCTGGTCGAAAAATTCGGCATCGGCGACGGCAGAACCGGCGGGTTTGCCGCACTGTCTGCGGCGGATATCGCAGAGATCTACCGCATCGCAGCACATGCCGCACTGTAACGCAGCATCGGAAAAATTTCCCTTCATACCGGAAGCCCCGGACGGCCGCACACGCCGTTCGGGGCTTCTTGCATGAAATAACTAAGAAAGCGCTGCATAAAGTATCGCTGCGTGATGATTGGCAATGGAGCTCCCGCTGGTTTCGCATTACCTCGCCCCAGCGCAGCGTTGAAACACGGCCTCTTTACAATCCTACTTTTAGAAAAAGCTAGAAAATACGTATTTTTTATTGAATCTTAAAATGGGATTCTTAAGGGACAGTTGTCCCTTAAGCAGGGGTTTGGGGACGGAGTCCCCATTAAAAATCCGCCGGAGGCACTTTAATCAGTGATTTCCTAAAGCACT
>CAMNJD010000038.1 GCA_946540705.1 uncultured Ruminococcus sp.
GTCAGATATCGTATGCTTCCTCTGCGGAGAGAACCTCAATGCCGCTGCTGCTGAGGGCAGCGAGTGCGGCGTCGGTATCATCGACACGGAAGATCGTATCGGCCTCGCCGGGGGTGCGGTTGACGAATGCATACATGTATTCCACATTGACATTTGCGGCGCTGAGCGCAGCGAGGATCTCCGCGACCCCGCCGGGGCGGTCGGGCACCTTGACGCCGATGACCGGCGTGATCTTGTAGGTCCAGCCGTTTTCGGAAAGCAGCGTGCAGGTTTCCTCCGGCTTGTTGACGATGATGCGCAGGATACCGAAATCACGGGTATCGGCAAGGCTGAGCGAGCGCAGGTCGATGCCCGCACCGGCGATCAGCTTTGTCAGCTCGGCGAGCTTACCGGTTTCGTTTTCGACGAAAACCGAGATCTGTTGAATGTTGGTCATGAGGGAATCCTCCTTTTTATTGGGCATCATAGTTCTGTTCGGACATATAGGGGCAGGTAAACTTTTCCGTCATCTGCAATATAGATCATCTGACAGAAGTATTCCAATGAAGAACTATCGCGTCTTGAATCATTGTCTAAATACATAAGTATTAAGCCAGGGTATGTTTTGCTTTCCTGATAGCTGCCTGTATTGATTTCCTGGTTTTGGAAATTTACCCATGTCCATTTTCCGTTTGAAAAATGGACTGTTGTATCATAATTCTCCGATCCTTCCGGTAGATGGTATGCCATTTGCAGATACAATCTTCGCGTCGTATCCGGATGCGTGTCATTATATGTAGAATCTGGATTTTCAAGAATTTCCTGAATCGGATTGTATTTAAAATCGAATTCTGTACCGGATTGATATGTTCCGTTGATTGAAATACCGAATGTTTCGCAGGACAAAAAGTTTCCGGTTTTATACAGTGTATATTGTGCCATTATGCCGTCATCACGTAGCTCTGGAATTACGGTAGCGTATAGTTCCTTATTGTCAGGGTAAAAGGAATACTTTAATATAGTTTTATTGCTGTTATTGGCGTCTTCCATAGTCTTTTGAAGGCCTGCACTTTTCCTGTCTGCTAATGACGAAACACCTGATTCTGAGAAAATATAAGTTTCTGTTTGCATATCGCCATCAGTTTCTTTTTTCAGTATTCCTTCCTGTCTGACATTATCTTTAGACTCGTTACTCGATTCAGTTTTGTCTTTTACACATGTGGAAGGCGCTAGAATCGTTTGAAAGTAACGATGATCTTTCTTATACTGCTGATGCTTTATTTTTAGTAAGGAGCCATTGAATGAATATTCGCCGCTATAAGTGACACCGTCAACATACAGTAATTCAGTATTTGTACCATTCTGGTATGAGCTATCATTACTGAAAACAGGACTGTTATATTCAAACAGATGATCTGAAAAACGAAAATAGAACAGCATCGGATCATACGAAATGCTTTTATTAATCTGATTTTGTATACCCTGATCCATATTATTGATCAGTTCTTGTCGGACATCTGAGGTATTTACAAACAGTTGCACATAGGTTTCTTTCCATGTTTCTTCTTTAGAGACAGAAGCATTATTATTGCTTTCTGTAGGCTCGGAACTGCCGCAGCCGGTCACACCGGCGCACAATACAAAAGCAGCAGTCAATGTCAGAACTCTTTTTTTCATATCAGATTCCTTCTGAGCTTTCAGTCATGCAGCTTTCGCCTGTCTATGACGCGGACGGCCTTTCCCTCGCTTCTGGTAATGGATTTCGGCGAGACAAGATGCACCTTCGGGTTGATGCCGAGCATGGTCTTGATCGCACCTGCGAGATGCTTCTCCTTGTCCTGGATGTCCTTCATTTTGTCAGAGAACTGGTCTGCGTTCATCTCAACGCTGATGTCGAGGGTATCGGAGTTGTTTTTGCGGTCAACCTCGATGAGATAGTTCGGGGAGTAGCCCTGTTCGATCAGGACAGTCTCGATCTGCGACGGGAACACATTGACGCCGCGAATGATCATCATATCGTCGCTTCTGCCCATCGGCTTGCACATCTTGATCAGCGTTCTGCCGCAGGAGCACTTGCCGCGGGTGAGCTTGCAGAGATCGCGTGTGCGGTATCTGAGCAGCGGGAAAGCCTCCTTGGTGATGCTGGTGAACACCAGCTCGCCGACGGAGCCCTCCGGGAGCACCTCACCGGTCTCCGGGTCGATGATCTCCGGGATGAAGTTATCCTCATTGATGTGCATGCCGGTCTGTTCCTCGCATTCAAATGCGACGCCGGGGCCGGAAATCTCAGTCAGGCCGAAGATATCGTATGCCTTGATGCCGAGTGATTTTTCAATCGAGCGGCGCATTTCCTCTGTCCAGGGCTCCGCACCGAAGATACCGGCCTTGAGCTTGATATCATCCGGTGTCAGCCCCATGTCATGCAGCGTCTCGCCGAGATATGCAGCATAGGACGGTGTGCAGCAGAGGATCGTTGAGCCGAGATCGCGCATGAACTGAATCTGTCTCTCGGTATTTCCGGAGGACATCGGCAGAGTCAGGCAGCCGACCTTATGCGAGCCGCCGTGCAGTCCCGCGCCGCCGGTGAACAGGCCGTAGCCGTATGCGACCTGACATACATCATCCTCATTGCCGCCTGCTGCCGTGATCGCTCTTGCGCAGCAGTCCTCCCAGAGGTCAACGTCATGCTGCGTATAGAATGCAACAACGCGGCGGCCGGTGGTGCCGGAGGTGGACTGGATGCGCACGCACTCAGACTGCGGAACAGCCAGAAGCCCGCACGGATACGCCTCACGCAGATCCGCTTTCGACAGAAACGGCAGCTTGTGCAGGTCATCTACCGACCGGATGTCCTCGGGCCTGACGCCTTTTTCATCCATGAGGTTCCGGTAATACGGAACATTGTCGTAGACATGCCTGACCTGCTTCACAAGCCGTTCGCTCTGAAGCGCTTTCATGTCATCGGGAGCCATGCATTCGATGCTCTCATTCCAATACTTTGCCATTGGGGTTCATTCCTTTCCGAATATGATAGGGCTTTGTCCGCTGATCTGAGCTCCCTGTAAATTATGCTTCCCGTCCAAGTGCAAATGCTTTTCTGTTCATTTCGATGAATCTCGGCGGCACGCACTGGTTCAGCGCCTCCTGCCAGATTGCCTCATCAAAATCCATTTTTTTCGACACGACGCCCATCAGCACGACATTTGAGGCCTT
>CAMNJD010000039.1 GCA_946540705.1 uncultured Ruminococcus sp.
CCGCGAGCTTTTTGAAAAAAGCTCGACCAAAAACTTTGGTTGACATCGCCGGAAGCGTATGAAATAATCCCCGGTCGGCCACTCCGGCAGTTCCGTGCCCATTGCAATTTTTTTCATAATGTGCTATAATAGATCATGTACACAGATCAGTGTCATATTATCTATGAGAAAGAAGTGTGTCAACATGACTAAAATCACCATTTTTTCCGGATTCCTCGGCGCCGGAAAAACCACGCTGATCAAAAAACTCATTCAGGACGGCTACAAGGGCGAGAAGCTCGTGCTGATCGAAAATGAATTTGGCGATATCGGCATTGACGGCGGCTTCCTCAAAGAGGCCGGCATCCAGATCAATGAGATGAATTCCGGCTGCATCTGCTGCTCGCTGGTCGGCGACTTCGGCAAGGCACTCCGGCAGGTGCTTGCGGAGTATCACCCCGACCGCATCCTCATTGAGCCCTCCGGCGTCGGCAAGCTCAGCGATGTCATCAACGCCGTGCGCAATCTGCATATGGAGGATGTCGAGCTCGACGGCTTCACCACCATTGTCGATGCGAAAAAATGCAAGATGTACCAAAAGAATTTCGGTGAGTTCTTCAACAATCAGCTCACCTATGCAAGCTGCCTGATCCTCAGTCATACTGCCGGCCTCACGCAGGAGCAGATCAATGACACCGTGCAGCGCATCCGCAGCTTCAACGGGAAAGCACCGATCGTCACGACCGAATGGGATGCACTGACCGGAAAGCAGCTCACCGATGCCATGACGCAGAAGAACACCCTCGATGATGCCCTGAAGGAGCTGCTCGACGAGGCCAATGCTCATCACCACCACCATGATGACGATGAGCACGAGCATCACCACCACGACCACGACCACGATGAACACGAGCATGAGCATCATCACCACGACCACGGCCACGATGAGCACGAGCATGAACACGAGCATGAGCATCACCACGACCACGGCCCGGACTGCACATGCGGCTGCCGCGATCATGACCATGAGCACCATCACCACGCGGATGAGATCTTCACGAGCTGGGGCACCGAAACGCCCAGAACCTTTACTGCGGACGGGATCACTGCGGCACTCAATGCACTGGGCAATGAGGAGCAGTACGGTCTGGTTCTGCGCGCAAAGGGCATCGTCGCAGGCGAGGACGGTCAGTGGATTCACTTTGACTATGTCCCCGGGGTGCCGGATGTCCGTACCGGAAGCGCTGAAACGACCGGCAGACTTTGCGTCATCGGCTCGAACCTGAAAGAGGACGCCGTTGCTGCACTGTTCGGCGTTCAGTAAGGAGGCAGATCCATGCCAAATCAGGACGATTTTATTCCCGTTTACCTGTTCACCGGATTTCTGGAGGCAGGCAAGACCAAGTTCGTACAGGATGCGCTGGAGGACGAGCGCTTCAATACCGGCGAGCGCACACTGCTGCTGATCTGCGAGGAGGGCGAGATCGAGTATGATCTCAGCCGCTTCCCCAAGGACACGATCTTCCCGCATGTGATCGAGGAGAAGGAGGAGCTGACTCCCGAAAACCTCGAAAAACTGCTCAGGCAGTACAGCGCCGAGCGCGTTGTCATGGAATACAACGGCATGTGGCTGCTCTCTGACCTGTTCAATGCTCTGCCCGATGACTGGGCAGTCTATCAGGCCGTGTTCATCGCCGATGCCTCGACCTTCATGAGCTATAACGCAAATATGCGCAGCCTTGTCGTTGACAAGATCAATGCCTGTGAAATGGTCTATTTCAACCGCTTTACCGAGGACATGTCCGTCAGGGACTTCCATCAGATCGTGCGCGGCGTGAGCAGACGCACCGACATCTACTATGAATATCCGGACGGCAAAACAATGTTCGATGATATCGAGGATCCGCTTCCGTTTGATGTCAATGCCGCACATATCGTCATCGGCGACCGCGACTATGCACTCTGGTTCCGTGATCTCATGGAAAATCCGGAGAAGTATGAAGGCAAAACCGTGACCTACAAGTGCATGGCCGTCAAGCAGCTCAAATTCCCGCCGAATATGGTCGCGGTCGGCAGACATATCATGACCTGCTGCGTCGAGGATATCCAGTTCTGCTGGATCGGTGCGTTTACCGATCAGAAGCTCAGCGTCCGCAAGGGACAGTGGTATACCGTGACCGGCCGGATCGAGCTGAAGCGCAACCGCGACGGCTCCCCTGCCCCGATCATGCTGCTTCAGTCGCTTGACAGCGCCGATGCGCCGGAGCAGGAGGTCGCGACCTTCTATTAACGAGAAAGGGGTACTGCAATGATCTTTCCCGCTACCGAGGCGATTCAGGAGACTTTTCAGGCGCATGCACTGAAATGCGCCGCTGAGGAGCACGAAAACGAGAGCCTTGTGCTGATCGGCATGACCAGCGAGACAACGAGCTTCCGGGTGCTGTTTATTTCCCGCAGCGAACAGAACGACGTCGCCATGCGGATCTACAATCTGCTGCGGTTCACCGCCGATAAGCAGGATGAAATGCTTGAGGCGGTCAATACCTGCAATACGAATTACCGCTATCTCAGGTTTGTGGTTGATCCCGACGAGAATACCGTCGATGCAGAATATGATTTTCCGTCCAATCAGGAGAATATCGGAGATGCAGCGTTTGAGATGCTGATGCGTTCCGCACATATCATCGACAAGTGCTATCCCAATCTCATGCACAGCCTCTACGGCTGAACAAAACGAGGAGGTGCAGCATGTTTCGTGCTACAGAAGAAATTGCAGCGGCATTTGATGCGGAGAATCTGAAATACCGGATTCAGGAGACCGAAACAAGCAGCCGGCTTGCCGCAGAGGTGCAGGTCGGCTATGCGGCATTCTGCATCTGGTTCCACTCAACCGATGACGATAGCGATGTTGCGGTGCGTGTGCCGAACTTTGTGCGCTATGAGACAGACGCCGAGCTCCGGAAAATGCTGAAAACCGCGAACGACATGAACCGCAAATACCGCTACTGCAAATTCGCAGTCAACCGCGAGGAGCAAGGCGTCGTACTCGAATACGATTTCCCGCAGTGCGCCGATCAGGTCGGAGCGGCTGCCGTTGAGATCTTCCAGCGGATCATTCAGATTGCAAAGGATGCCTACCCCGTGTTCATGAAGGCACTCTGGGGCGGCGAGGAGTTCTTCGGAAATGCCGTGTTTTACGAATACAAATACTGAAAAAAGGCGCTCCGGATAAGGGCGATGCTGATATAGAAGTTTTAAGCCATAGTATTTCTGATATGCGGTCAGAAGTACTATGGCGTTTCTATTGACAGTGCAGATAT
>CAMNJD010000040.1 GCA_946540705.1 uncultured Ruminococcus sp.
ATGCAACCGTTAAATCCCAGTCATTACGATTCACTCGCAATTACTTTTCCGTGTTGCGCTTTTTCGTCTCGCCTCGACGTGAATTTTCCCCATTCTACAGGAAAATTCGGAATCTTCAAGGGTTCTCTTTTCTTGGTTGCATTGTTCAATTTTCAAGGTGCCGAGCCGCTGTCCTTCTTCCGGACAGCTTATTTATTATAGCACATTTTTTGAGGTTTGTCAAGCCCTTTTCAAAACTTTTTTCAAGTTTTTTTCCGGGGCTTTCCGTTTGCCCTCTCCTGTGCCCGTCCCGCTCTCGCGGCGACTTGCTTATTCTACCACATATTCCGCCTTTTGTCAACCCCTTTTTCGAGGTTTTCCCTTTTTGACATTTTCCGTCTGAATATCCCGCTTTTCCTGTCAAAATTGCTAATTCACTGCTCATAGACGATGATTCTACGGTGCGTGGATTGACGAACCGTGCCAAACCTGCTACAATAAAAACCACAAGGCATCCTCAATTTCATCGGAGGTGATCGCATGAATCAAACCGAAACCGGGAACCTCATTCGGCAATTCCGCATTGCAAACGGCCTAACGCAAAAACAGCTCGCCGACCGAATCTGCGTCAGTGATAAAGCTGTATCAAAATGGGAATGCGGCAATGGGTGTCCGGATGTCTCGCTGCTGGCCGCTCTGGCTGATGTTTTCGGTACAAACGTAGAGGTACTCCTCACCGGCAGGATCGACAAAAATGAAAAGGAGAAAGGTGATATGAAAAAAATAAGGTTTTATTTCTGCCCAAGCTGCGGCAATATCGTCACATCGGCTGCGGACGCAAATGTGACCTGCTGCGGCAAAACACTGCCCGCACTGCTGCCCCGCAAAGCCTCCGAAAGTGAAATGCTCAAAGTCGAAAGCACGGACGGTGAATGGTATATCACGTCCGGGCACCCCATGTCGAAAACGCATTTCATTCGTTTTGTGGCATTTGTCTCCGATTCGGCTGTTATGCTATTCCGGCAGTATCCCGAATGGGACATCAATCTCACGGTTCCGATGTACCGCGCCGGCAGGCTGATGTGGTTTTGCAGCGAATGCGGATTATTTTATCAGGATTTGCGTCCGTATTGATGCAAACAGAGCGGAGGGATCACCCGGATCCTTCCGCTCTTTTGTTTATTTTCTCATGAGTACAGCCGCCCAGCCCGCACTTTGCTCGACCTGAACAGTCTTGAATCCCGTTTTATTCATCGCATCGAGCACCTCGTCCAGCCGCTCATCTATGATGCCGGACAGCAGCAGTGCTGCGCCGTCTTTCATGAAATCCCGGAACAATTCCCGCATCGCAATCAAAATATCAGCGACAATATTCGCGCAGAGAACGTCATAGCCTTTGCCGAGCTGCTTTGTCAGCGCTTCATCCGCAAGAATGTCCCCGCAAAAAGTATGATAATCTTGCGATGCAATGCCGTTGCGCTCTGCATTCTCAGCCGCAGCCGCAGCCGCATTCTGCTCAATATCCACCGCATAAGCCTCCCGTGCGCCGAGAAGCATCGCACCGATCGAGAGAATTCCGCTGCCGCAGCCGATATCCAGCACACGGCTTCCCTGTGTTACACACTGCTCCAGAAGCCCCAGACAGAGCTTTGTCGTGTCGTGCTGACCGGTGCCGAAGCTCGAGCCCGGGTCGATGCGGAGCGCCGTGCGCCCCTCCGGAATCGGCTCATCGACCCATGTCGGCGTGATCCAGAGCCGTTCTCCGGTCGGCAGCGGGCGGAAATACTGTTTCCAGTTATTTGCCCAGTCCTCCTCACGGATACCCTTGCCGGTCAGGCTCAGTGAGCCGAAATCAGCCGCATCCTCACGCTGTCTGAGCTGCGAGATCAGGCTCTTGACCGCTGCCATTTGCTCTGCGCCCTGTGCATTCTCCGGCACATAGACCGTCACGCTCGGCGCACCGGCTGTCAGCTCTGCCTCCAGCCCTTCCTCGAGATAGTCCCAGTGGCCGACCTTGCCCGCCATCAGCTCGTCAAAATCGTCCGGATCATGGATGGAAAAGCCCTTGAACCCAATGTCCGTCAGAAGCGCACAGAGGACGTCCAGACCCGCCTTAGCCGTTTCGATCGTTACCTCTGTCCAGTTCACTCTGCATGCCCTCCGAGCGCCAGAATCGCACGCACGGCGGGTTCAAGCCAGTCACCTTCATACAGCTCGACCATCCCCGCATCGCACGCCGCAGCGAGCTTCGGATTCATCGGAATCTTTCCGAGCACCGGCAGACCGTGCGCCGCTGCAATCTCGTCAATCTTGCTGTCGCCGAACACGCTGATGTGCTTGCCGCAGTCCGGACATACCGCATAGCTCATGTTCTCGATAAGGCCGAGAATCGGCACCTTCATGGTTTCTGCCATTCTGACGGCCTTCTCAACGATCATCGAGACAAGCTCCTGCGGCGTCGTGACGATGAGGATGCCGTCTACCGGGATGCTCTGGAAAACAGTCAGCGGCACATCGCCCGTCCCGGGAGGCATATCGACAAACAGATATTCGTCATCGCCCCAGATCACATCTGTCCAGAACTGCTTGACTGCGCCGGCGATGACCGGGCCGCGCCAGATGACCGGATCCTCCGGGTGCTCCAGCAGCAGGTTCACACTCATAATATCGGTGCCGAGCTTGCTCTTTCTCGGGTAAATACCCTGGTCATCGGCCTCGGCATTGCCCTTGATGCCAAACATTTTCGGCACTGAAGGGCCGGTGATATCCGCATCCAGAATACCGGTGCTGTGTCCGGAACGCTGCACGGAAACGGCAGTCAGTGCCGTAACCAGCGACTTGCCGACGCCGCCCTTTCCGCTGACAACCGCGATCACCTTTCCGATCCGGCTCAGCTCATGCGGTTTTTCATGCAGATCCTGCGGTTCGCGGCTTGAACATGCCGCGCTGCAAGTGCTGCAATCATGGGTACATTCGCTCATTTTCTCAACCTCCGTGATGTTTTTGATATGATATCCAAGTATCTGTTTCAGTATACCACAATTCGGCACTTCTGTCAATTCCCCCGCAACAGAAAAACACGGTGACGCATATGCATCACCGTGTTTTGATTCAGACTGTTATGTCTGTTCTGCTGTCAGGAATTAGTCTTCCTTCTTCTTGGAAGCAACAGCAACAGCAGCACCGGCAGCCAGAAGCAGACCTGCAACAGCAGCGCCTACACCTGCATCACCGGTCTTTGCGCCAGGAGCCTGCGTACCAGCCGGAGTGTTACCGCCCTTAGCAGGTGTTGTGGTGGTAGAAGAAGTGGTGGAATCGGTAGAACCTGTAGTGCTGTCACCAGTTGTGGTCTCAGAGGTCGTGGTCTCGGAAGTAGTGGTCTCGGAAGTGGTGGTCTCAGAGGTTGTGGTCTCAGAGGTCGTGGTTTCCGAAGTAGTGGTCTCGGAGGTTGTGGTCTCAGAGGTTGTGGTCTCAGAGGTCGTGGTTTCCGAAGTAGTGGTCTCGGAAGTAGTGGTCTCAGAGGTTGTGGTCTCCGAAGTGGTGGTCTCAGAGGTTGTGGTCTCCGAAGTAGTGGTCTCAGAGGTCGTGGTCTCCGAAGTGGTGGTCTCGGAGGTCGTGGTCTCAGTCGTGGTAGACGAAGTGGTGGTTTCGCCTGCAACTCTGATCCAGCCGTCAACCTTGGTGAATTCAACCGCATCAGCGTCAGCATCCAGCCACTGGTTAATGGTCAGCTCAATCGGATACTCCGTGCCGGGCTTCGCATCTTCCGGAACCTGGAAGAACATGTAGAACATCTGGCCTTCCGGTGCCTTGTTGACAGCGCCGCCGATCGTACCGAATGCGAAACGGTTGACTGTACCGTTGCAAGAAGGAACAACAGTCAGCGGATTGCTTCTGCCGTAAGCGCCGGATGTCGGGGTCTCAGCAGTACCGGCAATGAACTCCGGCAGAACATCAATACCCATGGACTCCTTCCAAGGTGTACCCTCCATTGCATCATCATTCTCATAAACATACGGAACAAGATGCGAATCATAGACGAGATAGCCGCCGCAGGCAGAGAAGCCGGGATTGTTGGCAATGTACATACCGTACTTAACCTTCTCGCCCGGTTCTGCAATGACCTTATCAGCCATCAGTGTCGGACCGTTTGCGGCGATTTCAGAAGCTCTCTCGTCCTTCGTGAGGGTCGTCTGAGCACCGGCCAGCATCGCTGTTGCACTGAGTGCAACCAGAGTTGCTGCGCTGCAGACAATTGCAGCGGTTTTCTTGAAGATAGATTTGCTCATGTGTTTCAATCCTTTCTGTTTTGTGTTGGAGCATTGTCAATTTGCCTGTCAACGCTCCGTACTGTTTCGGCGTGCCGCACACCGCAGATGAGCGATGCGGGTTTGCCTAGGCATTCAGAACGCTGCCTGAATCACCCTGCATTCTGCCGCTCCGCCTGACACAGAACAGCAGCGATACAATCTCAGTGATACAACTGTATTTTATCACAAATTACAATTAAAGTCAAGCGGGACAGGGCGATTTAGCCTCCAATTCGGTGTGGTATTTTGCATTGATTTTTATGCAATTCTCACAAACCGATTCTAAAATTTTCACAATCTCGCCATTTTCAGCCCGTTTTCCCATCAAATTTCCACTTTTTTTGGCACATATTGCCGCAAGATTATTATTTCTTAAATTTCTGCTTCATGCGCAGAGAATTGTCGAGAATGCGCTTGCGGATACGCAGATGCTCCGGCGTGACCTCCAGCAGCTCGTCCTCTGCAAGATATTCAAGGCAGTCCTCCAGGCTCATATCCTTTGGCGGAATGAGCCGCAGTGCATCGTCGCTGCCGCTGGCGCGGGTGTTGGTCAGATGCTTCTTCTTGCAGACATTGACAACAATATCCTCTGCCTTCGGGGAACATCCGACGACCATGCCCTCATAGACATCCGTACCCGCCGGGATGAACAGTGCGCCGCGTTCCTGTGCATTGTAGAGGCCGTAGGTGACGGCTTCTCCTGTTTCATAGGAGATCAGCGAGCCGACTGATCTGCGCGGGATATCGCCCTTGAACGGCGCATATTCCGCAAACACTGC
Source organism: uncultured Ruminococcus sp. (assembly GCA_946540705.1). GTDB lineage: Bacteria > Bacillota > Clostridia > Oscillospirales > Ruminococcaceae > Firm-04. Next base: position 5,069 of record CAMNJD010000040.1, read on the forward strand.
GGACATGATGCCCTCGCCCTTGGTATCGGTGAGGAATTCGCTCTTATAGCCGAACAGACCGCGGGACGGGATCAGGAATTCCAGACGCATTCTGCTGCCCTGCGGGTGCATCTCCTGAAGCTCCGCCTTTCTGCCGCCGAGCTTTTCCATGACTGCGCCGACAGCATCCTCCGGGACGTCTATGACCAGTCGCTCGATCGGCTCACAGCGCTTGCCGTCGATCTCCTTGAACAGCACATGCGGGGGCGAGACAGCGAGCTCATAGCCCTCTCTGCGCATCGTCTCGATCAGAATGGACAGGTGCATTTCGCCTCTGCCCGCCACGAGGAACGAATCCGTGCTGTCTGTATCAGACACGCGCAGGGAAACGTCCTTGAGCAGCTCTTTATAGAGGCGCTCACGGAGCTGACGGGAGGTGACAAACTTGCCCTCTCTGCCGGCGAGCGGGCTGTCATTGACCGAGAAGGTCATTTCGACGGTCGGCTCACTGATCTTCGTG